>JAUPLK010000184.1 GCA_030836925.1 Pseudomonadota bacterium | reverse complement strand
CTGGTCGACGACCGTGACCTTGCCCGCTTCGAGTTCCGGGATGCTCGATGCGACCAGATGCACGATGGCGGAAACCTGTGCATCCGTGACGCTGCGCCCGCCATAGAGCTGCAACAGCACGGAAGCGCCAGGTGACTGCTTCTTGCCCAGGAAAACCGTGGATTTCGGCACTGCCAGATGCACGCGTGCCGACTGGACCGGCTGCAGGCTGCTGATGGTGCGGGCGAGCTCGGTTTCCAGGGCATGCTGGTAGCGGGCATTTTCCATGAACTGGCTGGTCGAAAAACTGTTGCCGCCTTCCATGATTTCCAGGCCAAAACCCGAACTCTTCGGCAGGCCCTGCTCGGCGAGCTTGAGTCGTGCGGCATGTACCTGCTCGGCTGGAACGGTCACGGCGCCGCTGTTGTTGTCCAGCTGGTACGGAATGCCGGCGCTGGTCAGTGCATTGACGATTTCGCTGGATTCCTTGTCGGAAACATTGCTGAACAGCACCGTGTAGCCGGGATTGCTCATCCAGAAAGCCGCGGTCACGCCGATGGATATGCTGGCCGCCAGGCCGATGAGGATCAGCAGCTGCCGCATGCCGGGCATGCGCGTCAGCTGTGCGAAGGGGTTGATCAACTGGTTGTCTGCTGTAGCCATGAATTACTCCCGAGAATTCCGCATGCCCGATCAGATCGGCATGTTCATGATTTCCTGATAGGCATCGACCAGCTTGTTGCGCACCTGTGTCATGGCCGTGAATGACAGGCTGGCCTTCTGCATGCTGACCATCACCTCGGCGACACTGGTCTCCGGATTGCCGTTCTGGAAGTCGGTCATCATGCTGGTGGCAACGGACTGCTGCTCGTTGACCTTGTTGATCGACTGCTGCAGTACCTGGCCGAAACTGTTGTCGGCAGCTTTTGGCGCGGCGGTCGGCAGATCCATGGAGGCAGCCAGTGCCCGCATCTGGCTCAGGACGTTGTTGATTTCCATCTGGCTCACGGTGTTGCTCCGGTTCGTGCGGTGTTCAGGCAGTCTGGCTGCTGCGCAGTGGGTCGCGGCAGCGCGGGATCGGGAAGCCGATGCTGCGCAGTCGGGCGATCTTGTAGCGCAGTGTGCGCGGACTGATGCCCAGGCTCGCTGCCGCCTTCTGTCGGGTGCCGGCCCGTGCCAGCGCGTCGACGATCAGTTGGCCCTCCACAGAGGCCATGTTTTCCTGCAGCAGTGCTGCCTGGCTGGCCGGTGCGGCGGGCGGGGCAGCAGAGGTTCCGGCCAGTGTTTCGAAACGCAGGTCGCGTGCGCGGATGAGCTTGCCACCGCCGAGAATCACGGCCCGCTGCAGGAGGTTCTGCAGTTCGCGGACGTTGCCGGGCCAGTTGTGTGCGATCAGCGCCGTCATGGCGTCATCGGCGAGCAGCGGTGTCAGGCGTTCGTCGCCGCTGATCTTCTGCAGAAAGTGCTGGGCCAGCGGAATGATGTCGCCGGGCCGCTCGCGGAGCGCCGGTGCGGTGAGCGGAAACACGCTCAGCCGGTAATAGAGATCTTCGCGAAACTTGCCGGCTGCAACGTGCTGACGCAGATCGCGGTTGGTCGTGGCGATCACCCGAACATCGAGCGGGATCTGCGTGCGGCCGCCGATGCGTTCGACTTCGCGTTCCTGCAGGACGCGCAGCAGTTTGGCCTGCAGGCCGATATCCATCTCGCTGATTTCATCGAGCAGCAAGGTGCCGCCCTGGGCCTGCTCGAACTTTCCCGCCCGTGCTTCATGGGCGCCAGTGAAGGCACCTTTTTCGTGCCCGAACAGCAGCGCCTCCAGCATGTTTTCCGGGATCGCTGCACAGTTGATCGCTACAAACGGGCGATCGCGGCGCGGAGCCAGCTGGTGCAATAGCCGCGCCAGTACCTCTTTGCCGGTACCGCTTTCACCGCTGATCAGTACCGTGGCGTCAGATACGGCAACCCTTTCGGCGAGCCCCACCAGTTCAACGCTCAGTGGATCAGCCACAACCAGGTCGTGCGCTGAATGATTCAGCAGCGGGCGCAGGCGCTTCAGTCGCTCGATGAGCACGGGGGCTGCAAAGGGCTTGACCAGGTAGTCGGTTGCGCCCTCCAGCATGCAGCGCACGGCGTGCTCGATGCTGCCGTGTGCGGTGATCATCAGCACCGGCAGGGACGGGCGCAGCTCGCGGATGGCCGACAGCAGGGCAAAGCCGTCCATCGGCTTCATCTGGTAATCGGTGACCACGGCGTCAAAGACATCGGCGGTCAGTGCCACCAGTGCAGTTTCGCCGTCGGCTGCCGTCACGACTTCGTGACCGGCAATCCGCATGGTTTCAGCCAGCGCCTCGCGCAGCGTGGCATCGTCTTCAACCAGCAGGATGGGATGTCGTTTGCTCATGCTGCCTGGTGCTCCGCCGATGTCGCCGTGTTCGGGTGCCCGGGTCGACCCTGCGTCTCGCTGTTGGGCAACCGGCTCAATGCGCTGCTGAGCGGGAGACGCAACACGAAGCTCGCGCCCTGCGGCGGGGTGTTCTCGACATGTACGTCGCCGCCGTGTGCGCGGGCAACGGACTGCACCACCGCAAGGCCCAGACCTGTGCCATCACTGCGGGAGGTGAAAAACGGTTCGAAAATCCGGTTGTGCAAGCCTGGTGGTACGCCCGGACCGTTGTCGCTGATGCGCAGTTCGGCCGTGTTGCCGCTGACACTGAAGCCGAGCCTGACGACCGCAGACGGGCCGGCCGCCTGCAGGCCATTGGTGATCAGGTTGAGCAGCGTGCCGACCAGTGCCTCGCGATTGCCGCAGACGATGGCATCGGCAGGTGCCGGATCGACTTCCAGTTTCTGCCCCGGCCGCAGCAGTGCCGCCGCGGCATTTTCCGTTGCCGTTGCGATGTCAGCGAGTTCCACCGGTAGGTTGCTTGCAACAGCACCGCGCGCAAAGCCGAGCATGTCGCCGACCAGGTGTTCGAGATTGTTCAGGCAGCCGATCGCGCGACTCAGCAATTCGTCGCGGCGGGGTGGCGGAATCGCGGGATTCGCCGCGTTCGAGGTATAGAGCAGGGCGGCCGACAGCGGCGTGCGGATCTGATGGGCCAGCGTCGCGGCCATTTCACCGAGTGCGGCGAGGCGCTGATGGCGTGACAGGGCTGCGTCAACCTTGCTGCGTCGGGTGCCGGCATTTGCACTTCGGGCCAGCGCCGCATCGCGCTCGTCCGTGGTGGTGGCGAGCGCAGCCTTCAGCGAGCCGACTTCGGCCTCGAGACGCGCATAGGCGGTCTCAAGCCGCTCTGATGCGCTGCTGAAGCTGTGCAGGGCGTCCTTGAGCTGTTCCCTTTGCAGGGCATCCTGGCTGGGGTGGGTCATATGCACACTTCTTTTGCCAATGGTCACGATGAACCATGAGCAAGAAGCGTGCCGATCCCTGACAGGCCATATAAAACAAAGTCTTATATGCAGATGGAGGGGTTGTCAAACTGCCGGTGCCGGAGTATTGGCGGGACTTCAGTGGCGAACAGGTCAGAATTTTGGCGCGCGATGTATGCCCGTCTTGCTGAACACGTCGGTACCGCGTGCGATGGCCACCTGGCGCCGGTGACGGCGGAATACCAGCTTTTCCAGGCCGATCTGTACCGCCGGTGACATGTGTTCGAAGCGCGTCAGGCGCCAGCGTGTACCGCCCCGTTCAACCGAGCCGGCGATTCGTCCCGCCAGCCGGAAGGGCAGCGGCAGCAGCGGGTTCGGATACAGGATGATGATGCCGGTGTCGCCGGTACGCGCCTGTTCGACTGCGGGTCCGGTCCACTCGAGTGTGTCGGCGCGCAATACCGTGTTGTGGAACTTGGGCAGACCATGCTGCTGGTTCACGAGCCGTGAAACCAGTGACAGCAGGACATCGACCTTTACTTCAAGATGCAGCAGTTCCTGCCCCTGGTGCAGGGCATCCGTAGAGATCTCCTTCGGCGCCTCCTCGAACAGCGCCACCGCCTGCAGGGCGCGCGCCGTTTCCTGGTTGTAGTGCTCGAGATCGGCCGGATTGATCAGGTCGGAAGGCTCCCATGCCAGTGGCAGGTAGTCGTGCAGGGCCAGTCCATCAAACTCCGCTTCGCGCTTTGCCTGGTTCATGGGGCTCAACCTCCTGCCGTCGCTGCGCTGACCCCGGCCCGCAGGGTATTGCGTTCATAGGCGCGCACCACGGAGGGCGCGGACTCCAGTTGCCTGGCCACGATGGTCAAGGCCTGTCGGGCGCTGCCGACTGCGGCAATCGCGGCTTCGTTGCGCGCCCTGAGTTGTTCGATGATGGCCCGGTTCGCATTGGTTGTTGCGGCATCCGAATCGCGGGCAAACATCTCGCCCAGCAGGTGACGACGCTCGATATCCAGTCCGGTGGCCCCGGCCCAGTCGCCAGCCAGCACACGTTCCTCGATGACGTCAGTCAGTTCCA
>JAUPLK010000183.1 GCA_030836925.1 Pseudomonadota bacterium | reverse complement strand
ATTTCACCATCGAGGTAAACCGCAGTCTGCGTGTGCTTGACGGTGCCGTCGTCGTGTTCGACGGCGTTGCCGGCGTAGAGCCACAGACTGAAACCAACTGGCGTCTGGCCAACCAGTACAACGTTCCGCGCATGTGTTACGTCAACAAGATGGATCGCATGGGTGCCAACTTCGGCCACTGCGTGACGGGCATCCGCGAGCGGCTTGGTGCCAATGTGTTGCTTCACCATATACCGTTGGGCAGCCACGATGAATTCGTCGGCATGTGCGATCTGATCGAGAATGTCGCCTATATCTGGAAAGAGGAAGGCAAGGACAGCCCATGGGAGACCGTGCCGCTTGACCAGGTCAAGAGCCGTTTCAATTTTGCGACCAGCCGTGACAATGACTGGATCGACGAGCTTCCGAAACTGCGCCAGGATGCCCTCGAAACCGCACTGGCACTTGATGACGATGCCTTCATGACCTTCGTCGAAACCGGCGAGTTTGACCCGGCGATGCTCAAGGCCTGCATTCGCAAGGGCACGGTGACCGGGCAGCTGGTGCCGGTCTTCTGCGGCTCCTCGTTCAAGAACAAGGGCGTTCAGCAGTTGCTTGATGCGGTGATCGCCTACATGCCGTATCCCGGTGAAAACGGCGGTATTTCCATGGTTGATCCGGACGGCAACGTCATCGGTACCCAGGAAGTCAGCGATGATGCGCCGGCCCGCGCGTTGGCGTTCAAGGTCATCAACGACCAGTTTGGCACCCTGACCTTTGCCCGGATCTATTCGGGTGTCATCAAGAAGGGCGACACCCTGATGAATGTCACGCGCGGCAAGAAGGAGCGCGTGGGGCGTATCGTCGAAGTCCAGGCTGATTCCACCAAGGATATCGAGGAGGTGCGCGCCGGCGACATTTGCGCCTTCGTGTCCATGAAGGATACCGAGACCGGCGATTCCCTGAGCGATCCGGCCCATCCGGCCTTGCTGGAGCGCATGCGCTTCCCCGACCCGGTGATCAGCGTATCGGTGGAACCGAAGACCCGCACGGACGTCGACAAGATGTCCACTGCACTCTACAAGATGGCCAAGGCGGATCCCTCACTGCGGCTCGAGGTTGACCAGGAAACCGGGCAGACCGTTCTCAAGGGCATGGGCGAGTTGCACCTCGAGGTGACGATCGACCGGATGCGGACAGAACTCGGAGTCGAGGCCAACATGGGCAAGCCACGGGTCAGCTTCCGTGAGGCCTTTGGCATGCCGATCGAACTCGTCTACACACACAAGAAGCAGTCTGGTGGTTCCGGCCAGTACGCCGAGATCAAGATGATCTTCGAGCCACTGCCGGCCGGCACCGGGGTCGAGTTCTCCGACGAAATCGTCGGTGGCCGCGTACCCCGCGAATTCATTCCGGCAGTCGAGCATGCGATTCGTACCGAGTCGAAGCGCGGCCAGATCGCAGGCTACGAAGTGGTCGATTTCAAGGCCCGTCTGATCGATGGCAAGTACCATGACGTGGACAGTTCGGCACTGGCCTTCGAGATCGCAGGCCGGGCCTGCTTCCGCGAGGCGCACAAGGGCAGCCGGCCCAAGCTGCTTGAGCCGATCATGGCCGTCGAGACGGTAACCGAGTCTGACTACCTGGGTGAAATCATCGGTGACTTCAACCGGCGTCGCGGCCAGGTCAGCGAGCAGGGACAGAAGGGGCCGCAGGCCTTCGTGCAGGGCTTCATCCCGCTCTCGGAGATGTTTGGCTACATCAACTGGTTGCGTTCAGCGACCAGCGGTCGGGGTACCTTCACGATGGAGTTTGCCCGTTACGCCGAGGTTGCGGCGGGACTGGTGGACAAACTCATGGAGAAGGAAGTCCGCTGACCCGCACTCGATCGAGGCATAAAAAAGCCGGCTTTTCAGCCGGCTTTTTTTTTATCCGTGCAGCCCGCACCACGATCAGCGCCTGGCGAAGCTGCCCTGGTCAGTCAATCGACCTATCGTCTCGGCCAGGACCTCGCCCGCAGCAGCATCGTCCATTGCAGGCAGGTTCTTTGGCCAGACGGGTTGCTGGTAGATTTTCTGGTAAATCTCGGAGCGGAGGTATGGCAGCCAGTTCTGGAAGCGGGCATTCTCCCGATAGTGACGCAGGGCATCGATGTTGATCTCGGAGGCCACATAGCAGTCATCGACCACGCTGCTCTGCGCCAGCACCTCACCCTTGTAGCCGACGATCATCGATCGCCCACCCAGCGCGCCACCGATGGATGTTGGCGGATTGCCCGGCATGATGAGTGCACCGCAATTTGGTGCCAGCAGGTATGCGGTATTGTCTGCCGCACGAGCCCGGTTCTGCACATCCCAGATCTCGCGCGATACCCAGGGTTCCGGCAAAGAGGCGCGGTACATGATCTCGGCGCCGTTCATGGCAAAGCCGCGCCAGCTTTCCGGAAACGCACCTTCCACGCCGACGCTGCCGCCGATGTTGCCGATCTCCGTCTTTGCCACAGGGAAGAATGCATCAAGGGTATTGCCGTTTTCTTTCACCCACTGATCGTATACATCATGCGGCGTGGTGGAGTGTTCAACGAACAGCACCACGTTCTTGCGATGCTTGTAGATGATCTGGCCCCGGGGATCGATGATGAAAATGGTGTTGAAGAAACGGTCCGGGTACTGCGGCAGTTTCTCCTTCAACTGGGCAATCAGGAAGATGCCATGCTGACGGGCCTTGCCAGCCAGATAGTCCGATTCGGGTCCGGGAATCTCCGCGGCCATGCTCGCGGTGTATTCCGCCGAGGAGAGATGCAGGATCTCGTCAGCGAAGCCCTGGATGCAGCCTTCGCCCAGGGCAACGAGCCTTACCGGCAGTTCCAGTGCACAGATATGACACACCAGGTCGAGCATGTTGCCGATGTGGGCGAGATTGCGCTCAGTCTCGCTGCGCGTTACGCAATGCCGTACAGTGGTTTGCAGCGCGACGGCGATGTAGGGATCGATCATCGTCAGGACTTCTTCTGCAGGTAGTCTGCAAGACTGATCTCGCTGGCGCCGGGAATGATCGGGCGCAGCATGTCTTCACGATCCTCGATGTCCTTGGTCGCGTCGATGGCCAGCCGGAGTGATCCCTTCTCACCCTTGGCGCAACGCTCGAGTTCCCAGCTCTTTACTTCGGGTATCACGCGGTACTTTTCGGCACGTGCGATCCGTGTGTACATTGCCCATTCGACGTCGCCGAGATCGTGCACATTCACGTCTTGATCGACCACGATGATCCGCTTGGTAATGTGGCTGACCGGGAAAAATCCGCCCGCCGCCCTGAACGCTGCCTCGATCAGCGCCATCGGCTCAGCGTCATTCTGCTTGTCCATCGACATGACAATGTGCGCCATGGCGCCCATGCGCGGTTCCAGGAAAACCTCGATGTCGATGATCCCGCTCAACTGGCTGCGCAGTGCGCTGATCAGCGCACGCCGGATCGAAAACGTGGCGATGGAACCGAGGGTGTTGTGCTCGGGGTTCCGGCCGGCAAGGATCGAATAGAACATCGCATCCTTGCGGTGCGTGATGGCGGTGACTTCGGCGATGGGCGCTGTCTCCAGGCCATACTGCCCGGCAAACTCACCGAGGTTGTTGTCGATATTGCCGGTAAACCGGACCTCTGCCTCGATGATCATCTCCGCATTGGCCGGAACGAGCAGGTCGCTGGTTTCACACTTGACCAGATCAATGGGCCTGCCCTGCAGGCCACCGGCGAGATCGAGTTCGGACTGGTCCGGAGGCAGTTTGCAGGCTGCGGCCATCTGCAGTGCCGGTTCCACACCGATGGCCAGTGCGACGGGCATTGATTTGCCGTGCTGTTCGGCATGCTGGTAAAACTTTCGCAGGTCGGAAAGCGAACTCGCATTGACAGCCAGCGTGTTTGCCCCGAGGATCAGCGACCGGTAAACCCCCACGTTCAGGTGTCCGGTATTCGGGTTGCGCGAGATGCCGCAGGCCGAAGTGATGAACGGTCCGGTGTCGAGTTCAAAGAAGGTCGGCACGGGGAGGTCGGGAAGGTCGATTTGCGCGCCGCGGCGTACCACTTCCTTGACCGGTGCCGTGGGAACCTCGCGGGGTGGAATGGGATTCCGCTTGGCTGCCTCGAATCGTGCATCCAGATCATCGGCTGTGAATGGCGCTCCAGGCGTGCTGCCGAGCGCCCAGCCAAAACACTCGATCCGGTTCAGCAAGCCACCGATCACGGGAAAGCGCGCACCGATCACGTTTTCAAAGAGAAAAGCCCGCCGCTGCTGATCGATCTGTGCCATGACCGCCGCCATCTCGAACTCGGGATCCACTGGTCGGCTGATGCGGTAGAGCTCACCGCGTTGCTCGAGAAGGCTGACAAGTCCTCTGAAATCCAGCACGGACGATTCTCCTGCGGCAAGCGCTTCGGGGTTCCCATTCTAATGGAGGAACAGGCCT
>JAUPLK010000001.1 GCA_030836925.1 Pseudomonadota bacterium | reverse complement strand
CATGTCGCCGCCCTGGTAGGGCTTGTCACCCTTCAGGTATTCACCCAGCCAGATACTGCCGTCCGCCGCAAAACACACGTTGCCCCAGGCGCGCATGCCGAGATCAGCCGACGGCAACTGCCTGCCCTCCGGCGAGACACGCACCACCGCGTACTCGAAGGGATCGAAACCCCACAGCGTCCCGTCCGGCCCGAAGCGCAGATTGACGATCAGATGACTGGTGCCTTCCGTATACAGTGTGCCCTTCGGCACCATGTTGCGGTCGTACTGCAGGATGCGCCCTTCGCCGGCATGGTCGTCACCGGGCACGTTCATCAGGTAGGTACAGCCGAGAAAAATATCGCCCGGCGCAAAAGGCTTCATGGTCGAGGTCTTGGTCATCGTGGCGGCTCCGGAAGGTTGAGAACGATTCTTTTTGGCGACGAAATTCATCACTTTGCCAACCATAACTGATTTCAGCTCCCGCGGGGACAGCCTGTGCGGATGCGATGTCCGTCACAAAAAACTGGACCGGGACCAATTAACAGGGCGGCGGGGATAAAGCTCCGCAGCAGCCGGCCGATTAGCCTCCCATGCGGAGTCTTCGTTCAAAAATTCTGGCCCTGGCCGCTCTGCTCGTCGTATTCACCCAGTTCAGCACGGTCAGCACCGTATTGCTGACCGGCGACCGGGAAGTCTCGAAGCGTGCTGACCAGATACTGCACAAGGCAGCCAGCATCGCCGGACAGTTGTCGACCGGCCGCCATACCCGGCTGCGGACGGCCGGTGCCGTGCTGGCCACCGATCCGCAATTCCGCAATGCCGTCAGTACCGGGGATCTCGTTGCACTGAATGACCTGCTGAAGGCGCATCGCTACCGTGCCGAGATCGATCTGCTTGTCCTCCTTGACGCAGATGGCCGCATCGTGGCCGGAACAGACCCACGCAGCACGCAGAACTTTCCGGAGCTGGTGAACGTGGCCATGACCGAGGGTCCGGCACCGGCTCACATCAGGGTTCACGACCACAACTATGAAGTGGTTACCCTGGCGGTCGGCGAGGGAGCACCGCTTGCCTGGCTGGCCAGCGGTGTGCTTTTGGAGGAAAACTTCGCCCGACGCATGTCTGCACTGACCGGTCTGGATGTCACCCTGCTCGCACGCAACACGGCGCCGTGGTCCATACCCGGCAGTTCGCTGGCTGGGCTGGACAGCACAAGCCTGCTGAATGATCTGGCCGGCACCGCAGCGGACACCGGCCGCATCATGCGCATCAGCACCGGCAACACCGAGCACGTTGCGCTGCTGCTGCCACTCGTTCCCGGCCGGCAAGGTATCGAGATTCTGCTGTCCGAGCCGCTCGATGCGATCATGGCTCCCTACCGGAACCTGCGTTACTCGGTGCTGCTGCTCGGCACGATCACACTGTGTCTGGCTGTCGTCGGCGGTCTGCTGCTGTCCCGAACGATTACCAGGCCGGTCAACGCACTGGTGCAGGCAGCCCGCCGGATCCGTGATGGCCACTACCAACAGCCGATCGATGTGCAGGGCGGCGGCGAAGTGGCCGAGCTCGCCAGCGCACTCAACGCCATGCAACGGGGCATTGCCGACCGCGAGGAGCACATCACGCTCCACGCCCGCTTCGACGGACTCACCGGCCTGCCGACCCGCCTCTCGGCACTTGACGAACTTGAGGCCGCCATTCTGCGTGCCGCACCCACTGAACAACCGGTCACCGTGATGCTGGTGGACCTCAACAACTTCAGCGATATCGGTTCATCGCTCGGCCATGACATCAGCGACGCACTGCGCTGCCAGGCGGCCGAGCGCCTTCGCGCCGGCCTCGATGCGCGGCACCTGCTCGGCCGGATCGAAGGCGACCAGTTCGTGATCGTGCTCGACGGACGCACCGTCGACCAGGCAAGTGAAATCGCCGAGGATCTGGTGCGGCTGCTGGGTGGCGGGCTTTCGGTTCGCGACATCAATGTAAGTGTCGAGGCGCGGGTCGGTATCGCCAGCTATCCACAGCATGCCGTAGACGCCGAGCAGCTGCTGCAACGTGCGGCGGTTGCGCGCAACGACGCACGGAACACCGGCGTGCGGATCTGCATATATCAGGAGGGCAACGACGGGCTGCATCTGCGGCAGATGGCGCTGCTCGGCGACCTGCGCAAGGCCGCCCGCAATGACGAGTTCAGGCTGTACCTCCAGCCGAAAATACGGCTTTCCGATGGCCAGGTCTGTGGCGCCGAGGCCCTCGTGCGCTGGCAGCATCCCGGCTTCGGCTTTCTGACCCCCGATCAGTTCATACCGATCGCGGAAAAATCCGGCAACATCTCGCTGATCACCAACTGGGCACTGGCCACCGCGATTCGCGAATGTCGCCTGTGGCTTGAAGAGGGGCTGGACCTGCCCGTATCGGTGAACCTCTCATGCCGGGACCTGCAGGACCGGAACCTGCCCTGCTACATTCTCGAACTGCTGCGCAATCACGACCTTTCGGCAGGCAATCTGCTGCTGGAGATCACCGAAGAAGCGGTGGTACTGGATTTCAAACATGCCACGCTGATCCTCGAATGCCTGCGCGACCTCGGCATCCGGATCGCCGTCGATGACTTCGGGACGGGCTACTCCTCGCTGTCCCTGATCAAACGCCTGCCGGTGGATGAACTCAAGATAGACCGGTCTTTCGTCACCCACCTGCCGGGCGATAGCAAGGATGTGGCGATCGTGGGTGCAGCGATAGACCTGGCCCACAACCTGGGATTGCAGGTCATCGCCGAAGGGGTTGAGACGCCGGCCGCCCTGGCCTGGCTCGGGCAAAATGGTTGCGAACAGGCGCAGGGATTTCTGATCGCGAGACCGATGCCGGCCGAGGAATTCCCGGCCTGGGCCAGAAACTATGCGGCTGACGGCGCTCGACGCATGAGCAGCGATGCAAGCGCACCGAAGCCCGCCAGCAGAACCAGCATCGAAAACAGCCCGCCGAGAACGGGCACCGACTGCATGAGCAATGCGAACAGTGTCACCGGCAACAGCAACGCCAGGCTGCGCCAGCCGGGACTGCGGCCGGTGGCCGGCACCGGCTCCTGAGCGGCGAAGCGGATCCGGATCAGCTGGACCAGCATCAGCAGCCCGAGCAGTCCCGACAGCAGGACTGCCAGCACATAAGCGACCAGCATCAGCAGCCCGAGCAGCCAGCCGAATATCGACACGAACAGAAAGACGATGAGCAGCGGGCTCAGCGCCATCGCGATGGCGCCGACAACAAGCGTGCGCCCCGGTGCGGCATGGAACAGGGTACCGGAACGCTCGACCAGTGCGGGACTCAGCCAGAACAAGCCGGCGGCGGCAACGAAGATGGCGATGGCCAGCGCCCAGTTGTCAAACACCGGTGGCGTCATTTCGGGCAACTCATCGACGGGCGCCTGCGTGCCCGCCATATCGCCCAGTATCAACGCGTCTTCGGCAATCAGCGGCGGCTCCTGGCTGTGCCATATGAGCTGGCCACCGATAACCGCCCCCGGGTCGATGCGGATTTCCCGGGCCGTAATCTCCACATCACCCTGGATCTGGCCGGCGATGACGACTGTCCGGGCAAACACCCGCAGATCAGCACCGATCTGGCCGGCCATGTACAGGGTGTCAGCTGCAATCCAGGCGCGGCCGGCAATTGCACTGCCCTCCTCGATGCGCACCACACCGCCGGCTATCGCGGCGTGGTCGGTGACAAAGCCGCGCAGACTGACCTCGCCACCTGCCGCGCGCAGATCATCGCCAACACCGCCGGAAATCGCGACCTGTCCGCCGGTCGCGCTGACATCGCCATCGATATCGCCCTCGATGTCGACACTGCCGCCGGCGAGCACGGCATCACCAGCCACAGAGGCGTCGATCTGCAGCCTGCCGCCCACGGCGTAAAAATCGTCCGCGACCGCCTGGCTGATGACGATGGTGTCGCCGACACGCGTTTCGGCAAAGACCGGCGCCATGGGCAGCGTCAGCAGCATCGACACAAGAACAACAGGCCGCAACAGCATGCCGGCTCCCCTCACTGCGTCGATCGCTTCAGACTGCCGTGGACCGCAGATCCGCCAGTGCGGCCGGCAGCAACGCGAACACCCGGGCATACAGTTGCTGCTCCACTGCAGTATCCACCTCGGAAATACCGGCCATGTACGTCCAGTCCGCCTCGCTGAACAGTTTTGCTGCCAGCTCGGTGGTGAGCCCGTGATGACCCATGTTGGCGACGATGTAGGCGGTGTAGGCGGCGCTGGCCTGCTCGAAGCGCGGCAAGGCATCGGCGCCCTCGCTCTGCAGTGCACTTTTTGCGGCAGAAAAAACCGTCAGGTGGGCCTGGTTGCCGGCAAGCCGTTCATGCAGTTCATCGAGCGCCTGCCTGGCATTGTCATCCAGCGTCACGAGCTTGCGCCGGATCATGTCGCCCATCTTCACATCCTGGGCGTGCAGACGATGCATGGATGCCTCGATATAGTCACCAAGGGCGACGTAGAACGGCACGAAGGACTGATCACCACCGGACTTGCGCTCTACCGCGGCGGTGAGCAGCTGTCGCACGGACTTGAGGCGCCGACGCTCGCCGGCGATTCGCTCACTGAGTGTGGTCATGACGTTTTCTCCGGATCCGGTATGGAACGCAACAAACCCGGCGCGTGCCGCAGCAGGTCATCGAACTTGATCTTGCCACTGCTGCTGAAAGGCAATCGCCCCAGCGCCTTCACATCCAGGTCCACATAACCCTTCAGGGTGTACTCAAGCGCCGGCTTGCCGGAACCCAGCGAACGCAGTGCGCCGGTCAGTGACGACAGCAGATCCAGCGTCACACGCAGCTCGACTTCCTTTGAATCAAGTGCAGGCAGCACAAAACCCTCGATCGTTTCACCCTTGCCGGCCGAGACACCATCGATCTCGAGCCTGACCTTGCCGCCGACCACCCGCAGGTCCTCGTTGTTGGGGTTCTCAAGCAGCAACCGGCAACGCAACACCTGGCTGCCGCGCTCGAGTTTTTCCGGCGTAATGCCACTCAGCGTGACCTTCGGCGCCTCAAGCTTGCCCTTGAACAGCGCGCAGCCGCCCGACAGCAGCGGCAGGAGGAGTAGCAGCGTGAACCAGCGACGCCGGCCAGCCAGCACGGGCTCAGACATTGAGTGTCTCCAGCATGCCTGCGGGATAACGCTCGCCATGCACCAGTTCCTCCGGTATCGCACGCTCGATTGCCGCCAACTGATCGGCCGCAAGCTGCAACTCGGCAGCCGCTGCATTCTCTTCCAGGTAGCGGCGCTTCTTGGTGCCGGGAATCGGCAACACGCCCTGCCACTGGCCCAGCACCCAGGCGAGTGACAACTGCGCAGGCGTGCAACCGATGCCATGTGCCAGTTCGCGCAAACGTTCGACCGCTGCCAGATTGTGCTGCAGATTTTCCGGCTGAAAGCGCGGGAACATGCGTCGCGTATCGCCTTCGGGAAAATCCCCGCCGCTGCTGATGGCACCGGTCAGGAAACCGCGCCCGAGCGGACTGTAGGCAACAAATGCAATGCCGAGTTCCCTGCAGACATCGAGGGTCGCACGGCAGGCATTTCTGGTCCAGGGCGACAACTCGCTTTGCAGGGCCGCCAGCGGATGCGTCCGGTGGGCACGGCGCAGGGTCTCCGGACCGGCCTCCGAAATGCCGGTGTAGCGGATCTTCCCCGCCTGCACCAGCCCGGCCATCACGCCCATCGAGTCCTCGATCGGCACCTGCGGATCGATGCGGTGCAGATAAAAAAGGTCGATCTGCTCGACGCCCAGCCGTTGCAGGCTCTCGTCGCAGGAACGGCGAATCGTGTCCGCCCGGTTGTCGGCCGTGATCCGCCCCGCGGGGCTGCGTGCCAGGCCGCACTTGGTGGCGATGAACACTTCATCGCGGCGTCCGCGGATCGCCTCGCCGACAAAGCGCTCATTGGCGCCGTCCTGATAGACGGCAGCCGTATCGAGATGGTTGATGCCGAGATCGAGCGCCCGATGCAGCGTGGCCCGTGCCTCGGCATCATCGCGCTGGCCATACCAGCCCACCATGCCCATGCAGCCGAGACCTAGCGCAGACACCGCCTGACCGGTATTGCCGAGTTTTCGCTGTTTCATCCGCCGATCATACCCGCGCGTGCGGGACTCGCGCAGCCTGTCGCGCTTGGGTATGCTCGGGGCACATTCAATGGAGAACCTGCCCATGTCCCTGACCAGAAGAAGCGCCTTGATCGGCGCGTGCGTGTTGGCTCTTGGCGCGTGTTCGACCGGCACCGGCGGCCTGTCGGCGGCACCCAAAACCGTGCTGGTCGCCGGCGCCACCGGTCGCACCGGCACGCCACTCGTGGCCCAGTTGCTGGCCGAAGGCTATACGGTGCGCGTACTGGTGCGGGATCCAGCCAAGGCGCGGGCCGTGCTCGGCGAGCAGGTCACTTATCTCACTGGCGATGTCACCGACCCCGCCACGCTGGCACCGGCCATGCAGGGCGCCGATGCCGTCATCTCGACGATCGGCGCCAAGGGTGCAAAGGGACCTGGCCGACCGGAGGTGATCGACTACATGGGCGTCAAGAACCTGGCGAGCGCCGCATCAGCTGCCGGTGTACGGCACTTCGTGCTCGTGTCGTCGCGTGCGGTAACCCAGGAGGACCACCCCCTGAACCGGATGTTCGGTGATGTACTCAAGTGGAAGCTGCAGGGCGAGAATGCACTGCGCGCGAGCGGTGTGCCCTACACGATCATCCGGCCGGGCGGACTGACAAACGCCGAACCGGGCAAGAGCGCCTTTGTACTGGAACAGGGCGACAAGGTCACCGGACAGACGACGATCGCACGTGCCGATGTCGCCACGATATGCGTGCAGGCGCTCAAGTACCCGGAGGCCCGCAACCGCACCTTCGAAACCCACACCGTTCCCGGCTCACCGAGCACGGACTGGCGGGCAAAGTTTGCCGGGCTGAAGGCAGATCCGTCACCGTAGCAAGGCTTCGCGATGCCATTGGCCGTCGTGCCAGACGATCTGGTACGACGGCCAGTAGGTGTCATCCAGCCTGAGCGTCAGTACTTCGACCTGACCGTTCCAGGTAACGGTCGTAAGCCGCACCGAGTCGCGGTTGCGCCGGCCACTGACCACTGCGATGAATTCATCCAGGCCGGCGACAGCCATGCCATCCACGGCCGTGATCCGCCGCCCGGCAAACAGGCCATAACGCGACGCCGGTGACCCGAAGGCAAAGTAGGAGACATACACCCCGGTGGGTTCGACGCCACGCTGTGCGGCCATGTCGCGATAGGGCGCCTGCAGCAGGGCACCGGCCCACAGCACCGCACGACGGATGCCGCTGCCATCGAGCGCCACGGTCGCCACCTCCAGACTCAGCACTTCGCTGTTGCGGAGCACTTCCAGCACGACTGCCGGCTTCTGCGTCAGTCGGTCGACCTGGCGGAAACGTGTCGCCGGCTGACCATCGACGGTCAGCAGCAGATCACCGGGCTGCAACAGTCCTGCGGCAGGCGATCCGGCCACCGTGCGCGTGACGCTCAGGATCTGGCGGCGCTCGGGATCATGTCCGGCAATGCGCTCTGCCCACACCGCCGGCAGTCCGAGACGACGCGCGGCAGCCAGCGGCATCTGCGCCCACTCCACTTCCAGCGAATGCAGGGGCTGGTCACCGCCGGCGAGTTCAAGCAGTTCAGTCACATACTCGGCCGGCATGCCGCGATTTTCCTGCCGCAACTGGCCGTTGCCCTGCCAGGCGAAACTCGACCACAGCGAGACCACCTCACCCTTGCGGTTGGTCACCACACCATCGATGTCGCGGGGCGGATTGACCAGCGCCAGGGTTTCCAGGTTGCTGTCACGGAAACGCATCGTGCGCGACAGCGGGTAGTCGACCGGTTCAAGTGTGGAGAAGGTCGTCAGTTGTGAGACCAGTTTTTCGCCACCGCGCAGACCGATCACCCACAACTCGTCACCGGGATCCGGCAAGGCCGTGCCAAGGCGCGCTGATTCGACCGGCGTGTCGCCGATGAGTGTCGGGTCATAGGCCACCAGCACCAGGTTGTGCAGTGGATGCACGACGACCACGCGGGCTGGTATCTCGAGCGTGCCGCCGAAAGTGAGCCGCACATCGCCCATGGCCTCGGGAATCGTGTTGCGATCGACGACCACGTAACCTCGCTCTGCATCCACCACGACGCCGGTCCCGTAGTAATGCTGCTCGGATACGCCAGAAACCACGTAAGGCATGTCGAAGTTGACCAGCACCAGCGAGGCGGCAACCCGACGCAGCCTTGCATCACGCTGCGGAACCAGGCTGGCTGTGCCCCCTTCAGGTGGCGGAGCGGGCGGTCCGGCCACCAGCTCGCGGCACGGCCACTCGCCGCGTACATCATCACGCTGACAGCGCACCGCCGGGAACCAGCGGCGATCCATGCGGATCACCCGCAGGCGGCTGGAGCCAGGCTCGTCGACAGTGATGAAGCGCAGCACGGCGCGCTGCTGATCGGCGAGACCCGCAAGCACCCTTTCGAGATCGTCGATGGTGTTGATCGTCTCGTTGCCGGCGCCCACGATCAGCGCACCGCGCGGAATGCCCGCGGCGGCCAGGCTGAAGCCGGGGTTGGCCACATACACGCCCTCGGCGGCACGATTGAAATGACGCGCCTGCTGCCAGGAGAGGTTGTTGACCACGGCGTCGCCGAACTGCAGATACTCGACGGGATTGAAGCGGTGCAGGTCCTGCACGCCGAGACTCAGGCTGATCACCTGGCCGCCACGCTCGACGAGCAGATCGACGGGCTGGCCCACGCGCGCATCCAGCACGGCAGCCAGGGGCACGAACTCCGATATGTAGTCGCCATTGACCTGTACGAGCACATCGCCGACCTGCAGGGCACCGGCCGCCGGCCCGCCAGGCAGCACCTCGCTCACCACCAGCATGCCGATACCGTCAGGGAAACGCTGGCGTACCGCCGCTTCGCTCGTCTCACGCAGCCCGAGGCGACGCAGCTGATCAAATGCCGTGTAGCTGAAGATCGCTCCCAGCGTTCCGCGCGCCACGGGCTGGCCCGCACGCAGCAACTCAAGCACGTGCTGCACGCGATCCAGCGGCAGGAAGAAACTCGATGCCGTCTCGCTGCTGGCGCCGGCATTCAGCGCCACCACATCGCCACGAATATCGATGACCGGCGAACCCGACGAGCCGCCCGAGGTACTGGACGCCGCCTGCAGGTAGAAAGTGTTGAAGTCGTTGTACTTGCCGCGGCCGTAGTCGGGCGCTTCGCGGCGCAGCCGGGCGATGGTTCCGGACAGGATCGACAACTGCTCGCCGCCATCGTTGCCAACCACGCGGATCTCGCGGCCGATCTGTGCACCGGCCGGGTTGAGCCGCAGCGCCTGCGGCTTCATGTACTTGAGACTCCGCGGCTCGTAGCGATAAAAGCCGAAATCATGCACCGGATCGCGGTAAACCGGCGTCAGCTCGAGTTCTTCCTGATTGGTGAGTATGGCGACCGCGCGCACCGGCCCGGAGGTGACGACGTGGCGATTGGTGAGGATCAGGCCCCGCTCGGCGTCGACCACGAAGCCGGTCGCCTGACTCGATTCATTCCATTCGGTATCGAAGGCACGGGTACCGTCAACCTGGATGGACACCACCGCCGGCGAGATCCGTTCAATGGTGTTGCGCCAGGCACCGGGCGCGGACACATCTGCCGCCCACAGTGCCGGCACCACCGCCAGGCACAGGAACAGCGCAGAAATCTCAGAAGCCGGGCGCATGCCCGAATGCCGCACGAAACTCCTGCGCCAGTGATACGGGGCTGAACTGGTGGTTTTGCGTGCCACGATGGGCGATCTTGATGGCACCGAGCAGGGCGGCGATGCGTCCGGTTTCTTCCCAGCCCAGCCCGCGCGACAGACCGAACAGCAGGCCGGCCCGGTAGGCGTCGCCGCAACCGGTGGGATCCAGCACTGCCGCCGGCTTGACCGCCGGAATCGTGATGCACTCGCCGTTGGCCCAGATCGTCGAGCCCTGTGCGCCACGCGTGACGATGAAGGCATCGACATGGCGGGCCAGCTCTGCCTCGTTCCAGCCCGTGCGTTCGCTGAGCAACCTGGATTCGTAATCGTTGACCGCGACCCAGCTCGCCAGCTCGATGAAGCGCCGCAGTTCTTCGCCGCCAAACATGGGCAAGCCCTGCCCGGGATCGAAAATGAAGGGCACGCCGGCCGCATGAAACTGTTCGGCATGCTCCAGCATGCCGTCACGTCCATCGGGCGAAATCATGCCGAGCTTCAGCCCCGCAGCAGCGGGCACCTGGTTGAGATGGGCATGGTTCATCGCGCCGGGATGAAAGGCCGTGATCTGGTTGTCATCCAGATCGGTGGTGATGTAGGCCTGCGCGCACAGGGTATCCGGCAGCTCGCGGATATGACGCTGGTCGATGCCGTGGCGTTCGAGCCAGGCACGGTAACTGCCGAAATCACCGCCCACCGTGGCCATGATCAGCGGTTCGTCGCCGAGCAGCTTCAGGTTGTAGGCGATGTTGCCCGCGCAGCCGCCAAACTCGCGGCGCAGCTCCGGCACGAGAAAGGCAACGTTGAGGATGTGAATCTGGTCGGGAAGGATGTGTTCCTTGAAGCGTCCCTGAAACACCATGATGTTGTCGTAGGCAATGGAACCGCAGATCAGGGCTGACAAATCTTCACTCTCCTGGATGGGCGCGTAGCGCGGGTATCAGTTGACGGTTCTGGGCTTGCCCTGCCAGGTCAGGTCCAGCTGCCGGGCCGCGCGCACATCGTCGAGCCGCCGCACCGGCGTGGTCTGCGGTGCGCGCTTCAGCTCGCCGACGTCGCGGATCGCCAGGTCGCGGATCTCGCTGAGCGCCTGCACGAAGGCATCCAGCTCCTGCCGCGTTTCCGTTTCGGTCGGTTCGATCAGCAGGCACTCCGGCACCAGCAACGGGAAGTAGGTGGTCGGCGCGTGAAAGCCGCGATCGAGCAAGGCCTTGGCAAAGTCCATCGCCGTGGCGCCGGTGTCGCGGGCAATGTCCTTGAGGGAGATGATGAACTCGTGGCTCGCGCGCCGTCGCGGATAGGCGATGGTGAAGCCGGCAGCCGCCAGTCGCACACACAGGTAGTTGGCATTCAGCGTGGCATAGCCCGACACGCGGCGCATGCCCTCCGCGCCCAGCAGGCGCATGTAGACATAGGCGCGCAGCAGGATGCCGGTATTGCCCATGAAACCCGACAGCCGGCCGATGGTCTGCGGGCGGTCGGCTTCGGTCAGCCACACATGGCCGCCCTCGCGTTTGCCGACGATCGGTATCGGCAGGAAGGGCTCCAGGCGCGCATTGACCGCCACGATGCCGGCGCCCGGTCCGCCGCCGCCGTGTGGCGTGGAGAAGGTCTTGTGCAGATTGATGTGCACAACGTCAAAACCCATCCCCGCCGGCAGCGTCCGGCCGAGAATTGCATTGAGGTTTGCGCCGTCGTAATAGAGCAGCCCGCCTGCCGCATGGACGATTTCTGCAATCTCGCTGATGCGACGCTCGAACACGCCCAGCGTGGACGGGTTGGTCAGCATGATCGCCGCGGTCTTCGGGCCCACCACCTGACGCAGGGCATCGAGGTCCACGTCGCCATCCGGCCCGGTCGGAATCTCGATGGCCTCGCAGCCGCACATGGTCGCGGTGGCGGGATTGGTGCCGTGCGCGGCATCCGGCACGATAACCTGCGTGCGCTGCGTATCGCCGCGCGACAGGTGCCATGCACGGATCATAGCGATACCGGCAAACTCGCCCTGCGCACCGGCCATCGGCGTCAGCGACACGCCGCTCATGCCGGTCGCCGCCTTCAGCATCTCCTGCAATTCGTACAGCGATTCAAGCACGCCCTGGGCATGGTTGTCCGGCTCGAGCGGATGCCGCGCGAGAAAGCCCGGCAGCATCGCCAGCGTGTTCGATACCCGCGGGTTGTACTTCATCGTGCAGGAACCGAGCGGATAAAAGTGCGTGTCGATGGAGAAGTTGAGCTGCGAAAGGCGGGTGAAATGCCGCACGACCTGCAACTCCGACACCTCCGGCAGCGGCGGCGGCGTCTCGCGCAGCACCGCGGCCGGCAGATCATCGATTGCCGCGAGTGTCGCCGGGGCATGGGTACTCGCGCGCCGGCCGGGCCGCGACTGTTCGAAAATCAGCTCTTCGCGTTTCATGCGGCCACCGCCATGCCCAGCGCGCCGGCCAGCGCCAGACGATAGGCCTCGATATCTTCAGCGGTACGCAGCTCGGTGGCGCACACCAGCAGGCCCTGGCCCAGCTCGGGGAAATCGGCGCTCAGGTCGTAGCCACCAAGGATGCCGGCGGCCGCAAGCTCGGCCAGCATCGGCGCGACAGGCCGTGGCAGCTGCAGGACTGCTTCGTGGAAATACGGCGCAAAGTACAACGCCACACCGTCGAGGCTGGTCAGCGCGCCCACCAGCGAGCGGGTATTGGCATGGCACTGCGCAGCCACGCGCCGCAAGCCTTCACTGCCGAGCAGGCTCATGTGAATGGTGGCGGCGGTCACCATCAGGCCCTGGTTGGTGCAGATGTTGGAGGTCGCCTTCGAGCGCCGGATATGCTGCTCGCGGGCCTGCAGGGTAAGCGTGAAACCGCGCCGGCCTTCGATGTCCAGCGTCTGGCCGACGATCCGGCCCGGCATCTGCCGTACCAGCGCCTGACGGCAGGCCATGAACCCGAAATACGGACCGCCTGAAGCCAGCGGAATGCCGAGCGGTTGCCCTTCGCCGCAGGCGATATCGGCGCCCTGCGCACCCCACTTGCCGGGCGGCTTGAGCAGTCCGAGCGCAACCGGATTGCAGACCGCGATCACCAGCAGGTTGTGGCTGTGCGCCCAGTCGGTCAGCTCGTCGACCGGCTCGAGTCCGCCGAGAAAATTCGGCCAGGGCAGACACACGGCCGCGAAATCCTGCGCGTCCAGTGTTGCCAGCGCTCCGGCATCGGTACGGCCGTCAGCCGATGGCAGTTCGACCAGTTCGACCGCCTGACCGGTGAGCAGCGTCTCCGCAGCCTTGCGCCAGAGCGGATGCAGGTAACGGGCCACCAGCACCCGCCGCGAGTCGCGGTTGCGGCTGGCACGCACCGCCATCAGGCAGGCTTCGGCAAAAGCGGTCGCACCGTCATACAGCGAAGCATTGGAGACATCGAGATCGACCAGCCCGGCCAGCATCGACTGGTACTCGTAGATCAGTTGCAAAGTGCCCTGGCTGGCTTCGGCCTGGTACGGCGTATAGGCCGAATAGAACTCGCCGCGCGTGGCCAGCTCCCAGACCGCCGCCGGAATGTGGTGCTCGTAGGCACCGGCACCGAGAAAGCAGAGGCTGTCGGTGTTGCGTGCCGCGCGTCCGTGCATCAGGCGCGTGACAGCCGCTTCCGACATGCCGGGCGGTACCCCGGGCAGACCGCTGACACGCAGGGCGGCCGGGATTTCGTCGAACAGGGTATCGATATCTGCAACGCCGATCGTCTGCAGCATCGCCGCCAGATCGTCGTCGGTATGTGGAATGAATGGCACGTCGCTTCCCGTGAATTGGCGGTCGCCTGCAGACTGTCTCAGTCCCCTGCGGCCAGCAGTTGTGTGTACGCGGTACTGTCCTTCAGGGCAGCGAGGTCGGTCGCACTGTCGGGGCGCAGCCGCAGCAGCCAACCCTCGCCATAAGGATCATTGTTCACGAGCTCCGGCTGGCTGGCGAGTGCCGGATTGGCCTCGACGACCACCCCGGCGAGCGGCGCGTAGACATCCGATGCCGCCTTGGTGGACTCCACCACGGCCATCGCGTCGCCACGCGCAACTTTCCGGCCGGCGTCCGGCAATTCGACGTAGACGAGTTCGCCAAGCTGGTGCTGGGCGTGGTCGGTGACGCCGATGATGACCGAGCCATCGGCTTCGGTCCGGACCCATTCGTGATCCTCGGTGTATTTGAGGTTTTGCGGTACCTGAGTCATGCCTGTATCTGTTCCCTGCAGTTATTTCTGAACCGGGGCGTCATCGACCAGAATGCGCCCGCGGCGCACGAACGGCGGCTTGACGATCCGTGCCTTGCGCAGCACACCACGGATATCGACCTGACAGGATCCGCTCGCTGCGACCGGCAACCGCGCCAGCGCAATCGAACGTTCCATGGTCGGCGAGAACCCACCACTGGTAATGATGCCTTCGCCAGCCGCAGTCAGCACCCGCTGGCCATGGCGCATGATACCGCGATCCTCCAGCACCAGACCGGTGAGCTTTTCGGTGATGCCGTCAGCGATCTGCTTTTCCAATGCCGCACGGCCACGGAAGTCACGGTCAGCGGGCTCAAGGGCGACCGTCCAGCCCAGCCCTGACACCAGCGGCGAGGTCCCCGCGTCCATGTCCTGACCATAGAGATTGAGCGCAGCCTCGAGGCGCAGTGTATCCCGCGAGCCGAGACCGCAACGGACCGCACCCGCAGCGGCCAGCGCCCGCCACAGGGCAATCCCGGCCTCGACCGGCAGCACGATTTCAAAGCCATCCTCGCCGGTATAACCGGTGCGGGCCACGAACACATGATCATGGCGAACGCATTCAAACGGGCGCAGCGCCAGCGCCGGAGCCCGCATTTCTTCCGCCAGCAGGGGGGCGGCAAGTTCACGCGCCTTCGGTCCCTGCACGGCGATCATGAGGAAATCGTCGCGATGCCGGATCACGACGTCGTCGCGATCTGCCACCCGCGCCATCCAGCCCAGATCCTGGACACGCGTGGCGGCATTGATGACGATCCGGTAGACATTGTCGCCCAGCCGGTAAACGATCAGGTCATCGACCACACCACCCGCGTCGTTGAGCATGCAGCTGTACAAGCCCTGCCCCACGCTCTTGAGCTTGCCCGGATCATTGGCCAGCAGCCGCATCAGAAAACGCGTGCTGTCCGGACCGGTCAGGTCCACGACGGTCATGTGTGATACGTCAAAGATGCCGCAGGACTGGCGGACGGCGTGATGCTCGGCGAGCGCGGATGTGTACTGCAAAGGCATGTCCCAACCGCCGAATTCGACGATCCGGGCGTCGTTGGCGACATGGTCGGCATACAGGGGAGTTTGGTGCGCCATCAGTTTTGCCTTGATCAATGCGCTGCAGTTGCAGGCTGCAGCAGCGAGCCCATGGAGAATGCCACGCGTTCCGCGACACCAACGCCGTCGGGCTGCGCTTCAATGATCTTGAGCCGGTCACGCAATCCGCAGCGGTTGGCGATCTGGATATTGAGACCCGGACGGACATTGAGCTCAAGCAACATCGGCCCCTTGTCACGGTCGAGCACGATGTCGACGCCTATGTAACCGAGCCCGGTCAGTTCATGGCAACGTGCGGCAAAATCCAGCAGATAAGGCCAGCGCGGAATCTGCCGCCCGGCGATGAGGGCACCGGTATCCGGATGTTCGGTGATCCCCGAATTGCCAATCACCGCGCAGGTGGTCTCCCCGGTGGCGAGGTCCAGGCCGGCACCCACCGCACCCTGGTGCAGATTGGCCTTGCCGTGCGACTTGCGGGTTGGCAGTCGCAGCATGGCCATCACCGGATAACCACGGAACACGATGACGCGGATATCGGGGATGCCACGATAGGCACACTCGCTGAAGATCGGGTCGAACTTCACGCAGTATTCAATCAGGGCAACGTCACGGTGTCCGCCAAGGCTGTACTGGCCACTGATGATGTTCGACAGGTGATGGCCGATGTCGTCACCATCCATGATGGTGCCATCGACCAGGCGGTAGGCCGAACCGTCCCTGACCCGCGCTGACACCACGAGAATCCCGTCCCCGCCCGAGCCATGGGCCGGCTTGATGACGAAATCACGGTGTCCGGCCACCAGCTTCGGCAATTCACGCACGTCGCGATGGCTGGCGATCACGCCATACAGGTCCGGCACCGGCAGCCCGGCGGCAATTGCCAGTCGCTTGGTGGCCAGCTTGTCATCGACCAGCGGGTACAGTCTGCGCGGATTGTGCCGCAGGATGTAATTGCAGTTGCGGGCGTTGATGCCGAGCACACCCTTGGTCGACAGCTTTCTGGCGAGACCAAACATCAGGGCGCCGGATCCGCGAGGGTCTTGAAGCGCAGCAGCTCAAGCAGCCGGTAGCCGCTGTAGCGCCCGAGCAGCAGGGTGATGGCGAGCAGCCAGAGCAGCAGCTCCGGAAAGACGAAGAACAGGTGCTTGAGGACTTCGATATCCATCACGCTGAAACACAGCGCGGCGACCAGCAGGCTGCCCAGACCTTGCTGGATCGCTTCGGTGGGCCCGCGCTCCTCCCAGACGATCGACATGCGTTCGATGGTCATGGTCAGAATGACCATCGGGAACAGCCCGACCGACAGACCCATGTCCAGGCCGAGCTGGTGACCGACGATGCTGATCAGCACCATGAGCAGCACCACGATGATCAGCACCGCGGCAAGTCGTGGCACCAGCAGCAGACGCAGGTGCTCCATGAAGAAGCGGAACAGCAAACCCAGCACCACAACCAGGGAAAACAGGATCACACCCGCCACAACCTGGGTTTCGCGGAAGGCCAGTGCGACCAGTACCGGCATGAAGGTGCCGAAGGTCTTGATGCCGACGATGTTGCGCAGAAAGACCACCAGCAGTGCGCCGAGCGGAATCATCAGCAGGATGCCATAGACCGCCTGGGTCTGGATCGGCAGTGAAAACATGGAGAAGTCCGCAATCCGCGACTGCCACGCCACCGCCCTGCGCTCCGCAACCAGCACCGGATCGACTTCATTGCGCTGGACTGAAAACTGCACCTCGGTGTCGCCACCTCCGTCGCGGGTATACAGAGGCTCGGAACCACGCCACCACACCAGGAAGTTTTCCGGCAGGCCCTGGGCGCCGGTGGCCGGATCAAAATAGATCCAGCGCTCGCCATCGTGCACCTCCAGCCAGGGCAGCATGCGCGCCTGCCGTTCGCGATCGGTCAGATAGACCCCGCGCAGCAGCCGGGCCGGAATCTGTGCCGCCGCCAGCACGGTTATCGCCGTGAGCGCGCGCGAGGTCGTGCCGGCCTGCGAGCCGAGCAGCATCAGCACATTCTGGTCGGTGCCGGGATTCGCCAGTCGCTTGAGCAGTTCGACGGTAAACGAGGCCGGATCCGCCGACTGGCTCTGTATCTGTCCGACCAGTTGCTGCATGGCCAGACTGTCTGGCTCACGCAGCCGGGGCGGTGCCGGAAACGGCGGCGTGGAGTCATTTTCGGCCTGCAGCGGATCCTTGTAGATGGTGGCCCGATAATAGAGCGTCTGTTCACCCTTGATCCGGCGCACGGCCCATTGCACCTGCCGCCCGCCGCTCACGTAACGGGTGGTGAAACCAAAGCCGCGTGACACGAAATTCTCGTCGAGGATGGCGAAGCCCGGCGTCAGTGCCGGCACATACAGCGTGACCTTGGCCGGCACCGGTGCCGGACCGGCATCGAACTTGAGCGTGGCCTCGACCGTCCAGATGCGCGTCTCCTCCTCGGGCAGCAGCGGATAGCCGAGCCCCTGCCACTTGTAGACAAACAGGGCACCGCCGACCAGAAACAGGGCCAGGGCCAGCACCCAGACTTTATAGGCCTTCATAAAACTCCCATCGCTGTCTCAGGCCGCTGCACCGACCAGCGCCTCGATCGTGTCCGGATCAACCGGCAGGTCGCGGGTCATGACCTCGCAACCATCTTTGGTAACCAGCACATCATCCTCAATCCGCACACCGATATTCCACCAGTGCTTCGCGATACCGCGGCTGCCGGCAGGAATGTAGATACCCGGCTCGACGGTCAGGGTCATGCCGGGCTCGAGGACCCGCCACTCCTCGACGATCCGGTAGTCGCCGACATCGTGCACGTCCATGCCCAGCCAGTGCCCGGTCCGGTGCATGAAGAAACGCTGGTAGGCGCGCGTCTGCAGCAGTTCGGCCAGGCTCCCCTCCAGCAAACCGAGCTGCTTGAGTCCCTGCGTCACCACCCGCACCGCCGCTTCATGCGGCTGGTTCCATGGATTGCCCGGCCGGACCTCGGCGATGGCCGCTGCATGCGCATCGAGCACCACCTGGTAAATCGCCCGCTGCTCGGTGCTGAAGCGCCCGTTGACCGGCCAGGTGCGGGTCACGTCAGACGCGTAATAGTCGTATTCACAGCCGGCATCCACCAGCAGCAGATCCCCATCCTCCAGCTTCCGGTTGTTGGCATGGTAATGGAGGATGCAGCTGTTGGGCCCGGAACCGACAATCGGCAGATAGGAAGGCCGTCCGCCCTGGCTGTGAAACTCGTGCAGGTACTCGGCCTCGATCTGGTACTCATACATGCCGGGCTTGCAGACACTCATTGCCCGGCGATGTGCCTGCACCGCGATGCGTCCGGCGCGGCGCATCGCCACCAGCTCTTCCCGGCTCTTGTACAGCCGCAAGTCGTGCAGAAAATGATCGACCGCGATGAACTGGTCGGGCGCATGCGTGATCCCCATGCCGCCATGCGCGCCCAGCGCAGACAGCCAGCCGGTCAGCCGCTGGTCAAACTCCGGGTGTGCACCCATCGTGTAATAAATCCGTTCGCTGGCAGCGATGATCTTCGGCAGGATATCGTCGACCTTGCCGATGGACAGGGCCTCATCCGCACCAAACTGACTCACTGCATTGGCGGGACCAGCGCGTGTGCCATCCCAGGTCTCGCGCTGGGGATTCCGGTCACGACAGAACAGCAGGTACTCGCCGCCCGCCCGCCCCGGCGCCAGCACCGCAACCGCCTCCGGCTCGCTGAATCCGGTCAGGTAATAGAAGTCACTGTCCTGGCGGTAGGGGTACTGCACATCGCGGTTGCGCATGCGCGGCTGGGCTGCGGGAAGTATGGCAACGCCGCCCTTGCCCATCATGCGCATCAGTTGCCGGCGACGACGGCTGAATTCCCCTGGATTCACGGCCTGACCTTCAGTGGTGGACAGCCGGCGCGATACGCTGCCGGACACCAGCCAGCTCTTCAAACACCAGCTGCACGCTTACGCGCACATATTCGACCAGCTCGGCCCAGGCAACCTCACCCTCGCCCTCGATCTCGTCTTCGACATAACCCAGCTGGGCCAGCTCGGCAAAATCCCGCACGATCTCAGCGACGGTTTCGTGCTTCAGGGCCTCGTCGGCGTCACCAATACGTACGGCAAGTGCCAGGCCATGGTTGAAGCCCTGGCACCAGGCCGCAAGCGCCACGGTGCGCTGCTCCAGTGATTCATCGTCACCAGGCAGCAGGGGCTGGAAACTCATGTCGCCGGCCTCCAGCGCCGTGGCGCTGACCGTTGCCAGCGCACTGAGCAGGGCAGCCGTCTTTTCCCGGCCGGGCACAACGGCGGCACTGTCTTCATCTGCCACAGCGGAGCCACCGCCATTGGTGAGGATATCGGCCATCCACAGCGACTGCGCGTTGGCGCCCAGTATGCAGGCCAGTCCGCACAGGCTGCCATGCATTTCGGCCGGGTCACTGACTGACCCCGCACCCTGCAGGGCATCCACGATGGCATCAAAGGACAAGGAATTGCTGGCCATCATGGCGACACCCGGCCTCAAGTCAGTGGGATTGGAACGGCGAAACAGGCAGACCGACAGTCGGTTCTTTTAACAGCTTCGGGCGGCATGCCTATCCTAGCATCCGACCCGGTATCAGGCGCAGGCCGGCCGGCATTTGACCGTGGCAGCTGGCTGACACTATATTCAGACCCATGAGCAACACTCTCGAAAAGACCTTCAGCCGTGAACTCGAACGCCTCGAGCGGCGCCTCGACGAACTGGTCACGATCACCAACCAGCTCAAGGATGAGAACCGCTCCCTGCGCCAGCGTCAGGACACGCTGATTGCCGAGCGCGCCACCCTGTTGCAGAAAAACGAACAGGTCCGGTCACGGGTTGAAGCGATCGTCGGACGACTGAAAGCCATGGAGCACGGCTCATGACCCTGGAGACCTCAACCCAGGTCAACATCAAGATCCTCGAGAAGGAATATCAAATCTCCTGCCCGATCAGCGAGCGCGCTGCCCTGCTGAGCTCGGCCGAGCTTCTCAACACCCGGATGCGCGAGATCCGCGACAGCGGCAAAGTAATCGGCCTCGACCGGATCGCCGTGATGGCAGCGCTGAACATGGCCAATGAATTGCTGCGCTCGCGCAACGTCGGCGAATCGCTGGAAGGCAATGCCAAGCTCAGACTGCAGGCCATGCGCGAGCGCATCGAAGGCACACTCCAGGCCGGACGTCAGCTCGATCTCTGACACGTCACATTTTTCATCCGGGTCTGTGCCTATAATGGAACCGGTCCCTCCTGCGGTGTTCGACAGCGGCTTGATTGGTCTCTCGACCCTTAATCGCGCTTTCGGAATCGCTGGTTGTCGGTAGTTTGTGCATGACCGCCTCGTGCGGGAAGCCTTCTCTGCCGCATTTGATTCCACCTGATGCTCCCGGTCGGTGAGCAGCAGGCTGCACCGGCACAGGTGGGAGGGACCACCTTCCCCGCCATGACAAACGGCAAACCACTTTCCAGATCACAGCACCGCCAGCTTCTGCTGGCACAACGCCGGGCATTGACCCCGGCACAGATGGAGCAGGCCGCCATGCGGGTTGCCGCCAGGATCTGGCGCTTGCCGGTCCTCGCGCGCAGCAGGCGCCTGGCCCTGTATTTACCGGTATCCGGTGAGCTCGACTGCACACCCGTGATCAGCGCGGCATGGCGACGCGGACGAGAAGTCTTTCTTCCGGTGGTGGTCGGCAGCGAACTGCGCTTCGCTCCCTTTGCAGCTGACAGCCTGCTGGCCAGCAATCGCTTCGGCATCGCCGAACCGGTCTGCAGTGATGATGACTGGCGCAGCGCACGCGAGATGGATGTCATCCTTGCACCGCTGCTGGGCTTCGATGCAGACGGCTACCGGCTTGGCATGGGCGGTGGTTACTACGACCGAACGCTCGCCTTTCTTGCGCAACGCAGGCACTGTCGTCGGCCGCACTTCATCGGACTGGCTTATGCATTTCAGCAGATCAGCGGTGTTCCGCACGAGAAACACGACGTCAAACTCGAAGCAGTCGTGACCGATGAAGGCACTTTGAGTTGCCGTTTCGGCACACGAACGGAGTGAAAATCCGTCTCGATGGGTGTCGCGCAGACGAAACACCCCGTGACCCGAATGAGAACCAAATCACCCCGGTTGCTGGAATTCTGCAAACTCTTGTATATACTCAGCCCCGTCTACCTCGACACGGAGACTGAAACTATGGCTACGAAGAAAGCTTCCAAGAAAAAAGTTGCTCCCAAGACCAAGAAGAAGGCCAAGAAAAAGGCCGCAAAGAAAAAGCGTTAGTCGCATGACGCCGGCCAGAAATCTGAAAAGATTTCTGGCCGATCTCCGACAGGAGATGACTCACGAAAATCGGTGCCCGCTTCGGCGGGCACTTTTTTTTGTATCCCTTCCCCGCACGGCGTACCTATAATCTCCCCGCAACAGCTGCGGAGACGTACATGGATCAGGCCGCCAGAAAGCAACAAGCCGCACGGGCCGCCCTCGACTTCATCAAGCCCGGCATGACACTTGGCGTGGGTACCGGCTCCACCGTCAATTTCTTCATCGATGAACTGGTCCGCCATCGCGATGACCTCGCCGCCATCGTCGCCAGCTCCAGGGCCACGGAAGCACGGCTGCGCGCCAGGGGACTGACGGTCAGCGAACTCGAGGATGCGGGCGATCCGGATCTCTATGTAGACGGCGCGGATGAGGCGAACAAGCACTTCCATCTGATCAAGGGCGGTGGCGGCGCACTGACACGCGAAAAAATCCTCGCCGCCGCCTCGCGCAAATTCGTCTGCATCATCGACCAGTCAAAGTGGGTCGCCACCCTCGGCCAGTTCCCCCTGCCGGTAGAAGTGATTCCGATGGCGAGAACCTGGGTCGCCCGCCAGTTCCTCAAGGTGCGCGGCCAGCCCATCTGGCGGGAGAACTTCGTCACCGACAACGGCAATCACATCCTCGATGTGCATGACCTGCAGATCAGCAACCCGGTCGAGTTCGAAAGCCGTTTCAACCAGGTCCCCGGCATCGTGACCGTCGGCCTGTTTGCCAACCGGCCAGCCGACGTGATTCTTCTGGCCGAGGACAGTGGCGTGAAACGCATGGACCGGCGCTGACGGGCCGGACGCAACCGGCAGCTGAAAAAAAAACGGCCCGCTGCACGCGGGCCGTCTGGTATTGGCTGGGGGACTAGGATTCGAACCTAGGTTCTCGGAGTCAGAGTCCGATGTCCTACCGCTGGACGATCCCCCAGTGGGTGGGACGCATTATAGACCGGTCGAAAACTAGCGCTTGGAGAACTGGGTTGCACGACGGGCCTTGCGCAGACCGACTTTCTTGCGCTCGACCTCGCGGGCATCCCGGGTGACATAGCCGGCTTTGCGCAACTGGGGACGCAGGCTCTCGTCATAGGCCATCAGCGCGCGGGTCAGGCCATGGCGGATTGCGCCGGCCTGGCCGGTGATGCCGCCACCGGCAACATTCACATTGACGTCGAACTGGCCTTCCAGCTTGGTCAGTTCCAGCGGCTGCCGCACGATCATGCGAGCGGTCTTGCGGCCGAAAAACACCTCAATCGGCTTGGAGTTGATGGTGATGTCGCCATTGCCACGACGAATGAATACCCGTGCGGTGGAAGCCTTGCGGCGGCCGGTGCCATAAAACTGGGTGGACTGAGTAGCCATCTGTGGTGGTGCCTGCTGGGTCTGGTTTAAGGGTTACAGCTTCAGGATTTCTGGCTGCTGGGCCGCATGTTCATGCTCGGCGCCCGGAAACACGCGCAGCTTCTTCAGCATGGCGGCACCGAGACTGTTCTTGGGCAGCATGCCCTTTACCGCCTTGGTGATTGCGCGCTCCGGGTGCTCCTGCATCATCTTGCCGAGCGCGATGGTCTTCATGTTGCCGACATAACCGGTGTGGTGGCGATACAGCTTGTCTTTCAGCTTGTTGCCGGTGACGCGGATATTCGCGGCATTGATGATGACGATGTAATCGCCCGTATCAACATGCGGGGTAAATTCGGGTTTGTGCTTGCCGCGCAGCCTGTGAGCCACTGCGGACGCGAGGCGACCGAGCGTCTGATCCGTGGCATCCACCACATACCAGCCGCGCCGAACCTCATGGGATTTGGCAGAAAACGTGCCCATTCGACACCTGTAATTAAATGCCTGGGCTGGACCCGGAAAACCGGACAGCCCTCGGCGAGGGCCGCAAAGTGTATGCGGGCCAGCAGTTTTTTTCAAATCGGCAGGGTCCGGGGCGTAGATCGGGGCCCGTGAGGCCGCTGCCGGCGGGCGATCCGGCCAGGCTGGGGGCGCCGGGCAGGCGCTTACTCGACCGCCGCCCCCGACCGCCGGCCCAGGGACTGGTCCTTGTATTCGCTCGGCGAGAGCCCCTCCCAGCTGCGGAAGGCCCGGGAAAAGCTGCTGACATCGGCGAAACCGAGCAGGTAGGTGACCTCGCTGACCGAGTGCAGCCCCTGGCGGATATAGAGCTGGGCCAGCTCCCGGCGGGTCTCATTGAGCAGATTGCGATAACTCGTGTTGCGGGTCGCCAGTTTGCTCTGCAGGGACCGGTCACTCATGTTGAGACGCGCGGCAACCTTCTCCTTGCTGCATTCCCCGGATGGCAGCAACTCGATGAACAGGGCGCGCACCCGGGCGATGATGTCGTCGCGATCCATGCGTGCCAGCAAGGCCATGACCACGGCATCGTTTTGCCGGGCAAGTTCGGCATTGGCGGCCGGCAGCTCCACGCTCATGTCACGCAGATCGAGTATCAGGCTGTTGGTCGGGCAACCGTAGATCACCGTCGTCCCGAAAAACTGTTCGAAGCGCTGCACCTTTTCGCGCGGCCGCGGCCGGCTCAGGCACACCGACATGGGCGCAAAGTCCGGGCGATAGATCTCGCGCATGAACCGCACCGCCGTGGCCATCCACGCATCCTGCGGATAGTACTGCTGACGATCGATGGTAGGCGCCATGACCAGGCGGTACTCGGTCGCGGTACGCTCCATCTGACAGTCGGCATTGGTGCTGACCAGACGGAAATACCGCACCACCCGCCGGCAGAAGGATTCAAGTGTGCTGCTCGCGAGCAGCGAGAAGCCCAGCGCGTGCAGTGAGGTGGCATGCACGAATTCGGCAATGGACAGTCCGAAGGAGGGATCGTCGGTTGCAGCGTCCGCCAGCTCATAAACGCGGGTCATGGCCGCCGCTGGAAAGCGCGTGGTGGGAACACGGGCGGCGGCAAGATCGATGCCGGCGGCGTTGAAGATCGCACGGCTGTCGAGCCCGCGGGCGTCCAGCGCCTGGGCTACGGCAACGGCCCAGCCGGCGATGATGTGCGGGTCCCTGGTCTCCTGCAGCTCCACGGCGGCGCCTCCCGGATGACTATTGCCAATAGTCGAGCCCGATCGGCTGAAACACAAGCCCGCTCAGAAAGCGCTGACGCCGGTAAGCTCCTTGCCAACCACCAGCTGGTGTACCGACTCCGTACCCTCATAGGTGATCACGCTCTCGAGGTTGAGCATGTGACGCACGGGTACGTACTCGGCGCTGATGCCACCGCCGCCCAGCATGTCGCGGCAATCCCGCGCGATGTCGAGCGCCATGCGCACGTTGTTCCACTTCGCCAGCGACACCTGCGTGGGATGCAGGCGGCCGGCATCCTTGAGCCGGCCGAGACGCAGCGCGAGCAGTTGCGCAGTGCTGATGCGCCGCGCCATGTCGGCAAGACGCACCTGGATCAGTTGTTTGTGGGACAGTGGGCTGCCAAAGAGCTTGCGGCTGCCGGTGTAGGCCAGCAACTCCCTGAGACAGGCCTGGGCGCTGCCGATCGGACCCCAGCTGATGCCGTAACGGGCCTGGGTCAGACAACTCAGGGGGCCGCGCAGACCGGTGACACCCGGCAGTACACTGGCCTCCGGCAGACGCACGTTGTCGAAGAACAGCGCCGCCGTCACCGAAGCCCGTAGCGACATCTTGTTGTCGATTTCCGGCGCAGCGAAACCCGGCATGCCGCGCTCGACCAGAAAGCCCTTGATGCCTTCGTCGGTATGGGCCCACACCACGGCAACATCGGCAATCGTGCCGTTGGTGATCCACATCTTCGAACCGTTCAGCACCCAGTCACCGCCCTGACGTTTGGCATGGGTCTTCATGCTGGCCGGGTCGGATCCGCCATGCGCTTCGGTCAGACCGAAACAGCCGATGGCCTCGCCACGCGCCATTGCCGGCAGCCAGCGCTGTTTCTGCGCCTCCGAACCAAAACTGTGGATCGGGTACATGACCAGACTGCTTTGCACCGAGACAAAACTGCGCAGGCCGCTGTCGCCACGCTCCAGTTCCTGGCAGATCAGGCCATAGGCGACGCTGTTGAGCCCGGCACAGTCGTAGCCCTCGATGCTGCTTCCGAGCAGGCCGAGGGCCGCAATTTCGCTGACCAGTTCCTGCGGGAAACGATGCTGCTCGAAGCAGTCGCGGATGATCGGCAGCACCTGGTCATCGACGAAGCGAGCAACGGTGTCCTGCACGAGGACCTCTTCTTCCGACAGTTCGGACCGGATATCGAAGAGATCCAGCGGATCCAGCGCCGGCCTTGCCTGCGAACCCTGGCCGGAACCCGCCTCCGGTTTGCTTGCCGACTCGACCATGCTCGTATGTCCTGTGCGTCAGAGGAGGGGGATCAAAGCGAACTTTTAGCAAAGCCGTCTGCCCGCCCGTTATACGGTTTGCGCAGCCGCATTGGCCGAAACGGCCGGTACAGTCTGCAGCGGGCCCGGCCGCGCTAGTATCCGCGATACTGGCCGGCAGCAGCTTGCCTGCCCGCCCGCTGCGTTGAGGCTTGCATGGACGACACCACACACGCGTTTTCAGCCCGTTTGCAGCCGGCGGTACCGGCCCGCATGCCCTTGCCCGGCCAGCTGGTACTGGAAACCGCCGACCTGCTGGCGGCCCGCGATCACCTGTCCAGATTCCTGTGGCCGCACTCGGTCATACCCACGGCGCGGCGCCCGCTGGTGGCCTTTCGCCACTGCAGTGCCAGCCTCGGTCAGGTGTCGATTCACGCCCTGCACTACGGCGCTGCCGTGCAGATCGAAGCGCACCCGGATGATTCCTACCTCTTTCTCGTGCTGCTGCACGGTGCCGGTACCCTCAGCCAGGACGGCCACACCGGAGCACTGAACCCCCAGATCATCCGGGCCATGAACCCGACCGGGCCGGCGACCATGCGTTTCCTCGCCGACGAAGTGAACCTGACACTGCGCATACCCGCAGCGCCGCTGCGCGCCTGGCTGGAAGAGACCACCGGGCAGCCGGCTTCAGCGCCCCTGCACTTTGCGCCGCCCGCCGATCCAGGCACCGGACCCGGAACCGGGCCGGCAAACAGCAACGCACCGGGACTGCGGCGCTTCCTGCACTTCCTGTGCGGGGAGTTTGAACAGCGCGAGGCGGGCATCGTCAGCAATCCGACCGTGTGCCGCCAGCTGGAACGAACGCTCATCAGCCTGGTGATGACGGAGCTGCCGCACACCTACAGCGAGTCACTTGATGCCGGGCGCACCGGTCCGGCACCGGTCTACATCCGCACGGTCGAGCACTACATCATGGGCAATGCCGACCAGCCCATTACGCTGCGCGACCTGGCCGGGATTGCGGGCGTTAGCGAAAGAACCCTGCAGGCCGGATTCCGGCGCTACCGGCATACGACACCGATGGAGTATCTGCGCGACCACCGACTGGACCTGGCACACCAGGGGCTGGCAGCCGGTGCGGTCGGCGGGCGCAGCGTGACGGATGTCGCGCTGGCTTGCGGCTTCAATCACCTCGGCAAGTTCGCCAAGTGCTACCGCGCGCGTTTTGGTGAGACGCCTTCCGAGACCAGGCGACGGGTGCCGGCGAATTAGGGATCCCGCCGGCTA
>JAUPLK010000182.1 GCA_030836925.1 Pseudomonadota bacterium | reverse complement strand
CTTGTGCACACCGTGCGCGCGCACGTGACGCATCATGTCCAGATACTGCTGCAAGGCGACTCCCCGATCAGCTGCGCGGCACCGAGTCCGGCCCACGCAGCGCCATCATCAGCATGATGATCCCGGCCACCACCATCGGCAGCGACAGCGCCTGACCCATGGTCAGCCAGCCGAAGGCCAGATAGCCGATATGCGCGTCGGGCAGGCGGATGAACTCCACGCCGAAGCGGAACAGGCCATAGCCGAGCAGGAACAGCGCCGAGACCGACATCAGCGGCCGCGGCCGCGACGACCAGGTCCACAGGATCAGGAACAGCGCCAGGCCTTCGAGCCCGGCCTGATACAGCTGCGAGGGATGCCGTGCCTCCCCGTCCACGATCAGCGCCCAGGGCACCGTGGTCGTTGCACCCCAGAGCTCGCCGTTGATGAAATTGCCGATGCGGCCCGCACCGAGCCCGATCGGCACCAGCGGGGCGATGAAGTCGGTCAGCCGGAAAAACCGCGTATCGAGCTTGCGGGCATACAGCCACATGGCCACCAGCACGCCGACAAAGCCGCCGTGGAAGGACATGCCGCCTTCCCAGATGCGCAGCAGATTGAGCGGATTGTCGAGGATCTGGTCGAAACCGTAGAACAGCATGTAGCCGATCCGCCCGCCGAGGATCACGCCGCAGGCCGCGTAGAAGATCAGGTCATCGACCTGCATCGGCATGACCGGCGAATCCGAGCGCAGCGCGCGGCGACGCGCCAGTATCCAGGCACCGAGAAAGCCGACCAGATAGGTGATGCCATACCAGCGGACAGCCAGCGGACCGAAATGCGTGCCCCAGGGCAGGGTGAATTCAAGCGGGATCCAGAACGCAACCGGATCAAAGTGCGGGTAACTGAGCATGCCCGGCAGTTTAGCGCAGGCGCGGTCGTAGGAGCGCCTTCAGGCGCGATCTTTCAGGCCACAAATCGCGCCTGAAGGCGCTCCTACAACCGCATCGCGGCTGAAGCCGCTTCTACTTCGCCGGCAGCGGCGTGCTCTCCTTGGCGTACACGCTGAAGCTGGAATCGTTCTTGCTGCCCCAGCTGCTGGCCGGCGGTGCCTGGAAGAATTCCGGCAGGCGTTCCTCGGTGATCTTGCGCAGACCGGCCGGCAACTGGTCGATGCCTTCCAGCTTGGTCATGAAAGTACGGAACAGCAGCGAGCCGTCCGCCTGGCCCTGCCGCATCCACGGCAACCACGGACCAAGCCGCGTCCAGGTACCCGAGTAATCGGCGCTGGTCGTATCCGGATTCTCCACATCGGCGAGACTGGCGACGCGCTGGAAGATCTCGGCGATGCGCAGCACCTTGCCGGCGGACTCGCGCGGCCATTTCTCTGGCGTCAGCTCACTCGGGAAAGCCGTGTGCACCTCGAAGGTCGAGAACAGCTTGTCGCCGAAATTCTCCCAGCCGAGTCGCAGCGGAACTTCCATCAGCGTGCCGTCGAAGTCCATCTCGATCGCCGTGCCGGCAAACTTCTTGCTGACGATCAGGTGTGCATTCACCGTCAGGTTGTGGATCGGCTTAACGTCGCAGACTTCCTTCGTGTACGGATTGATCCACGTATCGATGAATTCACCGGTCTTCAGGTCCTTGTAGAAAGCGCACTCGCGGTTGAATACCCTGAAAGAGCCGTCCGGCTGCTCCTCGGTGCGCACCACGCCAAAACCTTCCACGCCGATCAGCGGCATCAGCGGCCGGTCGCGGCGGGTATCACTGAAAATGGTGCCGCCAAACCAGCCCGGGGTTTCTTTCTTCGGGTCCAGGTCGCCGGTCAGCTTGATGAAGGTGCGCAGACTCTGGGCCGGATCGGCCAGGTTGACTGGTACGCGCCGCGGTGTCGCCGCCTGCACCTGGCTGGACCCCGTGCAGGCGCCCAGCAGCAGGCCACCACCGGCCACGCCGCCGGCCATCAGCAGCGAACCGAGGGCGTCACGGCGGGTGTGCGGCTTGTTCATCCAGTCACTGTTCATCGTCAATTCTCCAAAAGGGGACGCTACCCTTTAAAGGGTAGCGTCCCCTGGCGCGGCTTGCCACTTCTGGATGGCTTGCGAATGACCATTTCCGCGGAAGGGACTATTCGGTTGCGCGAGTTTCGGCATCAAGGTACTCGCTGGACACCATAGACAACCTCATCCAGCAGCGCGCCCGAGAGGGACGTTACTGTTCGCTCGCCGATGATCTTTCCACCCATCTTTTCCACCAGCCGCCGGCTCGGCAAATTGCGCCGGTCCACCGGATAGACAAGGCTGTCGAACTCGATGCAGCCTTCTGCCCAGGCTTTCAGCGCGGCGAGCGCTTCCAGGCCATAACCACGACCTTGAGCCGCTTGCTTGAGCCAGATACCCAGCTCCGGCAGTGCGGCACCCCCATGCAGTCCGCAGATGCCCAGAAACTCCGTGCCACCCTTCCGACAGATCACAAAGTGAAAATCCTCACCGCAATCGAGCGCGGACCGGGCTGCCTCAATGAAGGCAACCGTATCACCGATTTCAGCCGGCGGTGCTGCCCTCATGTAGCGGGTGATTGCCGGGGTGAATTCACGATAGATCTCGGCCGCATATGCTGCGGACAGGGTACGCAGCTGAATGCGCTCGGCATCGATCACGATGTCGTGCAGGTCTGACAGCTTCTGGCGGAATACAAACGACATCCGGCAAGTGTCGCTCGATCGACAGATCGGATAAAGCACCAAACTGCCACCCTGCCCTTCAGCACCGCACTCCCCGAGCTGGCAGCAGCCCTGTCGCACAGCGGTCTGTAACCCAAAAACCTGTTGAATTCGCTGCTTTGGATACGGGACAGGTGCGGCGCCATCATGAGGAAATGCATCCCTGCACCTTGACTGGATATCCCAGAATCAGGATAGTCATGATCCGCAACCATCCTGCTCCTGATCCTGCTGAGAGGCCGGTACTGTGGGTCGGATCAGCAAAACGCGACCTACTCGACTTTCCCGCACCCGTCGTCCACCGGATCGGTATGGCCTTGGCATTTGCACAGTTTGGCGCGAAGCACCCCAGTGCCAAGCCATGGCGGGGTGCAGGACCTGGTGTCTTCGAAATCGTGCAGGATTTCGCCGGCAATACTTATCGTGGTGTCTATACGGTGCGGTTTCCCAAGGCGATCTGTGTTCTGCATTGCTTCCAGAAGAAGTCACCGCATGGAATATCCACCGCAAGGCCTGACATACAACTGATTCTGTCACGCCTGCGTGTCGCACAAACCGAGTACGGGAAACGCCATGGTCCAGTCGAAACGTAAACATGTCCGGGTTGAGTGGGGATCCGGCAATGTCTTTGCCGATCTGCGCCTGCCAGACGCAGACGAACTGCAGCACAAGGCGCGACTCGGTGTACTGATCCATCAGTCGATACGCGAACAGGGCCTGTCGCAAGTTCAGGCAGCACGCGTACTCGGGGTGAATCAGCCCAAGATTTCGGCACTGATGAACGGAAAAATGGAGGGCTTCTCACTGGAGCGTTTGTTGACATTCCTGAGTGCCCTTGGCCACGAGGTCAAACTGACAATCGGCCGTCGGACCCCGCCGGGCAAGGCGGGCCGCGTGCTGATGGCACCGCCGTAGGCTGACTGCGGCATAGGCAGGAGCAGAGTTGACCCCTTTCCTGCCATTCACGCCGTCATTCCATCCTGTCAGCAGCCGCGTTTCCTTAGTTGCGGAACCGACAGTAGGCTCAATACAATCAGGCAGAAAGCGGACGGCGGCGAGGCACCCGCCGTATTTTCGTCAGCAGTGTCTGTACTCGTGCCGGCGCTGCTTGCAACTCTCTCGAATGCCATCAGCCGCAAAGGTGAAGCCATGGTGCTGTTGCCAAGATTTTCCGCCCGCTGGGGGCATCTTCGTGCGTGCCTCGGGAAATACAAAGGCAAGTTTGACCGCAATCAACCCCGGAAGCCCGACCCACGGAATTGGTGAAAGTGGTCATGCCTGGGTTGCGACAAACTGTGCGGTTTCCAGCGACGGAGGATTCGTAGAACTCCGTCTCCTTGATCATGAAAAGCCGGCTGAACTCCGCAAAACCACCGAAAGCCGCTTGATGTGCGGATCACCGCGTCTGCCATAGGGTCTATCCCCGCTGCACGGGGAAAACGCGCGCGCTTCATGACTGCGTCCTGGCCCTCAGCCATCAGGAATAGCCGAATCCACCCGCCACGAATACTTCCCCACCCCAGTCTCAATTCCTGAGACTGGCTCGGTGACGTGGCAGACTTGTCAGCCCACTCCAACGCTGTCGCGCAGCGACCATACTAAACTGCCGCCCTGATGAATGCCCCCCGCACACCCACTCTCCCCATCAGCACCGCACTCCCCGAACTCGCGGCGGCCCTGGCGCGCACCGGACTCGCGGTGCTGCAGGCGCCGCCCGGTGCGGGCAAGAGCACCGGCGTGCCGCTGGCGCTGCT
>JAUPLK010000023.1 GCA_030836925.1 Pseudomonadota bacterium | reverse complement strand
AGCCCGGTTGAGAGCGGTCATCCCGTCCTGGTCGCGCGCCGATATGTCAGCGCCATTGCTGATCATTTGTTGCACGAGATCAGTGCTGCCACGCCAGGCCGCGTAGATCAGTGGCGTTGCGCCGGGCAGCAGGGTTGCGGAATCGCCTGCACTGGCAACGGCTGGTGCCGCCGCAGTACGCTGCGGAAGGCCATCTTTCGCACCACGACTGGCGAGGAGGCGCGCCAGGTCCGGGTGGCCTCGCTCGCGTGCCGCGGTGAGTGCAGTCCATTGCCGCTGGTCCGTCTGGTTTATCGGTGCGCCGCCATCGAGCAACACCGTGACCGCTGTTGCATGTCCGGCTGCTGCGGCAATGATCAATGCCGGATTGCCGTGGCCATCCGGCTTGTCGAGCGTTGCACCGGCCTTGATCAGTTGCTGCAGAACATTGGCGTTGCCTGTTTGAGCGGCCATATGCAGTGCACTGCTGCCTGTATCGTCCAGCGCATCCGGCCCTGTACCGGCTGACAGCAGCAGCTGCACCGCATCGACATGCTGCCCGGCTACCGCTTCCATCAGCGCGGTGCGCCCATGAGTGTCGCCAACGTTTGCTTCGGTACCAGTCGCAAGCAGTGCGCGCAGTGCTGCGATTTCGCCGCGCTGGGCTGCACGTCGCAAGGCCACCGGGTCCGGTGGCGGTGCGGCTTGCGTCTGCAAATCCTTGAGTCGCAGCGCTGCTTTCTGATTGCCTGCTGCTGCGGCACGTTCGTACCAGTTGTGCGCGGCTGCCGGATCCCTGTCCACACCAGATCCGTTTTCAAGCATCTGTGCGTAGTTGTACTGGGCCGAGGTGTCGCCGCTGTCAGCCACCTGCTGCATGAGTACTGCTGCCCTGGCCGTATCGCGTGGCACGCCATTGCCGACCCCGTAGAGCATGGCCAGCTGATAACGAGCCTGCATGTCGCCGCGCTCCGACAGCGTCGTGTATATGCCGGCTGCAGTGCTGAAGTCCCGTATGCGAACCGCGGTGCGGGCTTCTTCCAGTGTTTGCGCATTGCCGGTCCCGGTCAGTGTGAGAACAAGGCAGACAGCGGCGGCACAACTGTTGCGCGTCATCAGGCAGTCCCGTATTTCGTCGCGATCTTCACGCCGATCGAGTTCAGGAAGGTGGTCGGCAGTACGCCTCCGGCGTTGATGATCACGGCGTCATTGTCGAGGGTTGCGTGCCTGTCTTCATGGCGCAGCAGTACCCGGTCGGTTTCTATGCTGACCAGTTCCGAGCGCAGCAGTACCTTGATCCTGCCGGCTTCCGCAGCCGCCTGCAGGCGCTCGCGGTTGGCGGGTTTGACACGACTGAAGGCCTCGGCGCGGTAGGACAGGGTAACGCCGGATCCGGGTAGTTCGCTGATGGTGGTGGCGGCTTCCAGCGCGCTGTCACCGCCGCCGACAATCAGCACCCGGCGGTTGCTGTACTGCTCGGGTTCCATGAGTTTGTAAGTGACTTTACTCAGATCCTCACCGGGTACCCCGAGCTGGCGCGGTGTACCCCGGCGTCCGATTGCCAGCAGGACGTTGCGGGCCTGAATCTCCCTTGCGCTGGTCTGTATCCGGAAAGACTCGCCATCGCGGTTGATGGCGATGACCCGTTCCTTGAAGCTGATCGGCACACGCGTGTCGTGCTGCACTTTCTGCCAGTAGGCGAGCAGTTCTTCCTTGCTCGTGTTGCCGAAGTTGATCTTGCCGACCAGGGGCAGATGCGCAGTACCAGCCATGACCAGTTTGCCGCGCGGATAGTGGGACACCATGCCGCCGAACGAATCCTGCTCGATGGTCGCAAAGCGGAGTTTCTGCTCCATTGCGGCCAGTGAGGCCGAGAAGCCTGCCGGTCCGGCGCCGACGATCACCACGTCCAGTACTGAATCCTGTCTCGGCGTGCGCTTCGCGGTGATGTAGGCGATTGCCTGCCGACCCTGCTCGATGGCATTGCGGATCAGCCCCATGCCGCCGAGTTCGCCGGCGATATAGATGCCGGGAACGTTGGTCTGAAAGTCCGGCCCGACATCAGGGATGTCCATGCCGCGACGCTCGGTGCCGAATACCAGCGTGATGGCGCCCACCGGACAGGCCGTGCGGCAGGCGCCATGGCCGATGCAGTCGCTCGGTGCGATCAGTTCGGCCTTGCCCCGGATCATGCCGAGCACGCGGTGTTCCGGCATTTCCGGGCAGACGTTGATGCAGGCCTTGCAGCCTATGCACTTGTTCGGATCGATGACCGGGTGAATGGCGGGTGGTTCGGTCAGGCCGGCGGCGTGGGCCGCATCACGTACTGCCGTGCTCTGGCGATGAAGGCGGCTCTGGATGTAGCCGTATGCGGCAACGATTGCCACTGCAGGTACTGCATACGTCATCAATGCCGCTGTATCGCTCATGGCGTCATTTACCTGGACATGGATTGGCCAGCCCCGCTGCGGCCCCTCGCGCATTCTCGGCATGCACCGGATGCGCAGATGTGCCCGCCTTCACAGTACAGACGCAGGGTTGTCGCTAGTGTCCGGGGCGCTGCGCGCAGGCCGTTCCGCTGTCGGTGTGCAGACTAGTGGCTTGACGGTCTCATTACAAGTGGGGTAAAACGACCCACATAAGGTCCAAATTGTCCTGGATGCTTGGGTTTATTGGGCAGGGCGGCCGGGTGAAGGGTAAGTAAATGAACGGAGTATCGGTGGCAGTTCCCGCTGGGAGGGCAGAGGCCGGTGCGGGAACATGGCAGCACCTCCGGGCGCTGTATTCGCGCTACGGGGCGCTGGCCGGATACACCATTGCTGTGCTGCTTGCCTGGATCGGCTGGGTGGGCCGCGAGCAGCGCAACATCCACGCCGAATACGGGCTTGGTTATGCGCTCGGCATTCTCGGCGGATCGCTGATGCTGATCCTGCTGCTCTACTCATTCCGCAAGCGCGTGCGCTGGCTGGTGCGATTTGGCCATACCCGCCACTGGTTTCGCATGCATATGGTGCTCGGCATCATCGGGCCGGTACTCATCCTCTATCACTGCAACTTCGAACTTGGCGATCTGAATTCCAACGTGGCGCTGTACTGCACGCTGCTGGTCGCTGGCAGCGGGGTTCTTGGTCGTTACCTGTATGCCGGCATTCACCACGGCTTGTATGGCAGCAAGACGACGCTGCAGGAAATGGCCGGCGTACTTGAAAGGACGGTGAGCGCCGGCCACGTGGGTGGCTTGATGCAGCCTGTTCGAGAGGAACTGGTGGCGCTTGACCGGCGCGTGCTCGCGCCATCCCCCGGCATCATCGGGAGCTTCATTCGTTACCTCGGCATCCTGTGGCAGACGCGGCGCACCTACCGTCGCCTGCTGGACCGCACCCGCCAGGCAATCATGCAGAAGGCGACGACCTCGGCAGTTGTCGATCAGCATGCGGAGCGTCTGGAAGCGACAGTATCGCGATATCTGCACGAACACCTGAACCAGGTCCGCCAGGTCGCCCGCTTCAATTCCTTCGAGCGGCTGTTCTTTCTCTGGCATCTCATCCACGTGCCGTTCTTCGTGATGATGATCCTCTCGGGTCTGTTCCACGTCTTCGCCGTACACCTGTACTGAGCCGGATACGCGGGTGGCGTCCGGCATGAGATCCAGGCTGGCCGCACTGCTGGTATGCGGATTGTTGCCGCTTGTTGCCGCGGCGCTGGACTGGGAGAGTCTGGTAATGCCAGGCCCCGTGATAAGCGGCCATGCGGAAATCGAAAAGGACTGCCGGAAGTGTCATGTGCCTTTCGCGCGTGACGAGCAACGCGGACTCTGCCTCGACTGTCACGACAAGGTGGCCGCCGACATCGCCGGCAAGCAAGGCTTTCACTGGCGATCTGCGCCGGCCCGGAACGGCGAGTGCCGGAACTGCCACACTGATCACGAAGGCCGCAGTGCAGACGTGGTGCGGCTGACGCCGCAGACCTTCGACCATGCCCTGACCGATTTCCCCCTGGAAAGCGCCCACCGGAATGCCTCCTGTACCGACTGTCACAAGCCGGGAAACAAACATCGCGATGCGCCGTCCAGCTGCATTGGCTGCCATGCGGACCGCGACGTGCACCGGAAGGCTCTGGGCGAGGACTGCAGCAACTGTCACAACGTGGTGTCCTGGAAGGAGATCAAATTCGATCACGCCAGGGCAACCGACAATCGTTACCCGCTGACCGGGGCGCATGACAAGGTGGAATGCGGGCTGTGTCATGCCGGGCAGCGCTATGAGGACACGCCCACGACCTGCGTTGCATGCCACCGGATCGATGACGCACATCAGGGGCAGCGCGGTACGGCCTGCGAAAACTGTCATCAGACGACGGCATGGAAAGAACAGACTTTCGATCATGCGAAGAAGACCGGCTTTGCCCTGACAGCAGGCCACGCAAAGCTCGCCTGCCAGAGTTGCCATTCGGGAAATGATTTCAAAAAGACCGCCGGCAAGGCGTGTGTCGATTGCCATCGCAGCGACGATACCCACCTCGGCCGGAACGGGCCGGAGTGCAAGACCTGTCACACCACGAAAGCATGGAAAGAGCAGACCTTCGATCATGCGCAGGCCACGAAGTTTCCGCTGGCAGGGGCGCATGCCGAGGCCAGTTGCGTGGCTTGTCACAAGGGTGCGGCGGAAAAGGACAAGCTCGAGACGAGCTGTGTGAGCTGTCATCGTGGCGATGATCCGCACCAGGAGGCTCTCGGCACCGGCTGCGGTGATTGCCATGGGCTAAAGACCTGGCAGAGCGGGCTGAGATTCGATCATGACCTGAGCAGCTTTCCCCTGGCCGGCCTGCACGCGACGACCTCCTGCGAGTCTTGTCACGTCGACAGGAAATTCAGGGACACCCCGTCAACATGTGTCGATTGTCATCGCCCTGATGATCTGCACAAGGGCAACCTTGGCGACCAATGCGCGAGCTGCCACACGCCCAATGACTGGCGTATCTGGACCTTCAACCACGATACCCAGACCGACTTCCGGATCGATGGCGCGCACGCCGACCTTCGCTGTCTCAGCTGTCATGTCCGTCCGCCCGGCGATGGGCGTTCGATGGCGCGGGATTGCAGCAGTTGTCATCGCAGTGATGACCGGCACAACGGCCAGTTTTCCGCAGACTGCGGGCGTTGCCACAACACGCGCAGCTTTTCCGGCGCAATACGGAGGATGCCATGAGTACCATCGCGACGATTTGCCGGGCCGCGCTGGTCGTTGCTGCCGCGCTGATTCTGGGCGCAGTTTCGAGCGACCAGGCACTGGCCCAGTCCGCCTATAACCCGGCCTTTGATCACTACTCGACCGGCTGGCCGCTGGAGGGCTCGCACCGTGGCGTCGATTGCGCGGGCTGCCACGTTGGCGGTGTTTTCCAGGGGACGCCGCGGCAATGCGTGGCCTGTCATTCACTTGCAGGACTCGTTAAGGCCACACCGCCGCCGGTCAATCACATCCGTACCACCGATGAGTGCGATGCCTGCCACCGCGAGACCAGCTGGTCATATGTCCGGCCGGTTGATCACACCGCCGTGATAGGCACCTGTTTCAGTTGCCACAACGGACAAACCGCAACCGGCAAGCCGCCGGCGCATGTTCCGACCAGCAGCGACTGCGATGCCTGCCATCGCACGCGGGCCTGGGTGCCGACCAACTAGGTCCATGCAGTCAGCAGCATTTGGCACGGCGGTCCTGCTGGCATTGGCTGGCAGCGTGGTCGTGGCTGCACCGGCGGCGATCGAATCGGCCGGGATCGAATCGGTACGGATTTCGCGAACGGCAGACACTGCCGATGTCGATATCCGGTTCGTTTGCCAGAACCGGTTTCGGAGCCAGTCGCCGACGGTCTCTGCAGCGTACGTCGAGATCAACCTTGTCCGCATGGACTGGTGTGCCAACAGCGCAGAGCCCACGCGTGAAGCGACGCGACCTGCTGGACGCCAGCTCGCTGCAATGACGGAACTGCGGTATGAAGCGCTTGCCGGTACCGATGCCCTTCTGGGTCTGCAGTTCGATCGCGCGGTGCTGGTCACTGTCGAGCAGACGGGTGACCTGCACGCCATGCGTCTGCACGTTCAGGTTCCGGTCGGGTCGGTGCCTGACCCGGCCACCGATGTGCCAGTGCCTGCGGTTGCCGCACCGCTTGCACCGTCGGTGCCGAGTGCGGAGCAGGTTGCCCGCGCCGAGGAGCGTGCGCGGCGTGCGATGGCGCCGCCAACTGCAGTGGCGCCGGCCAGCCCCGCATTCGTGCTGAATCTGCGCTCGGCGACCACGCCGATAGACCCCATCAAGGAAGCGCAGGGCATCGCGCACAGTGCTCAAGTCATCTATGTGTCCGATCTCACGGTCGATGCTCAGGTGTGGCACCGTCTGCGTCTCGGCTTCTTTGCGACCGAGGCCGATGCCAACGCGACTCTGTTGCGCCTGCGGCCGCAATTTCCGGATGCCTGGGTCGGCAGGGTTTCAGCGGACGAGCGCCACATGGCCGGGGCAGCAATTGTTCAGCCAGGGGTGGCCATGGCGACAGCGGGCGGTGCAGGCACGCTTGCCGATACACCGCTGCCAGAGCTGCTCGCGCAGGCACGCGGTGCGTTTCTTGACCGCGATTATCCGCGGGCCATACAGCTCGCAACCCGCATTCTCGATGCACCACCACAGGCCGGGACGCCAGAGGCGCGGGAACTGCTGGGCCTCGCGCGGGAGCGCAACGGTGAGGTCGCGGCTGCCATTGCGGAATACCAGCGTTACCTTGCCGATTATCCGGATGGCGACGATGCGCCAAGGGTCCGGCAACGTCTGGCAGCGCTTTCGACAGCGCGTGAGCAGCCGCGCGAAAGCGTTCGCGACAAGGCTGGCTCTGCGCGCGATGGTGCGTGGGAGGTATACGGGGGTGTCTCGCAGTTTTATCGTCGTGATTCCGTGGACTTCGGTGGCGATTCTGCGACGGTGGAGCAATCCGCCCTGTTTTCGGATGCGGATCTGGTCGTTCGCCACACCGGCAAGCGCTTCGATTCGGGCTCACGCGCCACGCTGGCCTACACCCAGGACATGTCCGGGAGTGAGCCAAAGCCCGGCAACCAGACGCGTGTCTACAACCTGTACACCGACCTGACTGACCGCGAGACGGATCTGTCGGCGCGTCTTGGCCGACAGACGCTGCGCAACCAGGGCGTGCTCGGCCGCTTCGACGGCGCACTTGTGTCCTGGCAGTGGGCGCCGGATTACCGCCTGAACCTGCTCGCCGGATTCCCCGTCTACAGCTCTGACGACAGCATCGAAACGAGCCGGAACTTCTATGGCTTCAGCGTGGATGTGCTGAACCTGATGGAAGGATTTGACCTGAACATGTACTACAACATTCAGGACGTGGACGGCGTCAGCGATCGTGAGGCGGTGGGCGCCGAGCTCCGTTACTTCGGCGGCAACAGGTCCTTCGTCGCTGCGGTGGATTACGACATCGCCTACAGCGAGCTCAATAGCCTGGTCGCATTGGGTAACTGGAGCTTCGAGAACCGCACTACCGTGAATGGCAGGTTCGACTGGCGCAAAACGCCGTTTCTCACGACGGAAAGTGCGCTGGTGGGACAGTCCGCGTCGGACATCCAGGGTCTGTTGCTGAGTTACACGGAAGGCCAGATCCGCCAGTTGGCGCTGGACCGTTCCGGTGGCATGCAGAGTGTCGCCGTGGGCGTGGCCCGACCGTTATCCGAGCGCTTCCAGATCAGTGCCGACATCACGGCCTCGCAATATGACGGCACGCCGGCCTCGGGCGGTGTGAGTGAGACGCCGGATTCCGGGACGCTGACCTATGCCTGGCTCAGCCTGATCGGCACCAGCCTGATCCGCGAGGGAGACATCTCGATTCTCGGTCTGCGTTATTCGGAGGGCGGATCATCGGAGTCCACTGCGGTGTTCCTCGATACGCGCTACCCGCTGACGCAGAACCTGCGTCTGAATCCGAAGCTGCTGGTATCGCACCGCGAGATCAGCGCGGGCGAGGCGACGGAACTGCTGGTGCGCCCCGGCCTGCGTGTGCTGTACCACATGGCGCGCCACGTCCAGTTCGAGATCGAGGCGGGCGGTGAATTCGGCAGCCACGATAACGGTGGCGGTGCGACCAACGACTCCAGCGGCTATTACCTGTACATGGGCTACAGCGCGGATTTCTGACATGGATGCATCAATTACCAGAACCGTGCGGCCGATCTGGCTGGGCAGTGTGCTGGCTGCGCTGACCGGCATGCTGCTCGCAGCCTGCGGGGTTGCCGCGCCAGGTCAGCGGGCGACCGAATATCTGGACGAGAGCAGCGGTGTGACGATCACGCGCGTTGCAGCGCCATTCACTTTCTACAGCGATGATCCCTCGCGTGCAGCCAATGCACGCGACTATCTGGATGCCGCGCCGCTGGCACTCAACCGGTCGGGCAGGTATTCGTGGTGGCTGTGGCTCGGCGAGTGGAGCACGATTGACCGCGGCGCCTCGGGCGGGGATTCCCGGTTGCCGGATATCGCCGTACTCCAGCTGATCGTCGATGGCGAACCGATGGAACTCGATATCCAGGCACGTACCGGGCGTATTCCGGGCGCCGGACCGCTGCCTTACGTCGGCACGCTCGATACGGCAAAGAGCATTCTCCTGCCGCTCACCAGCAGTCAGGTGGCCCGTCTGAGTCGTGCGGCCAGCATCAGTATCCGTACGGAGATGACTGATGGTGAGGTGCGTCACTGGCAACCATGGCTGAGGCGTGCCAGCTGGACGAATTTTGTCGAAATTGCCGCTGTACATCCGGGTGAACTCCCATGAAATATTTTCAGCGAATGGCGAAGGTGCGGATCACCGGCATGGCTGGTTTGCTGCTCCTGTTGATCCTGGGTGGTTGTTCGAATGCACCCTCACCGCAACCAGTCAGCGCTGCAGCTGAACCGGTCATTCCCGATCACACTCCGTTTGCAGACATCAGCTGCCTGAACTGCCATGCCGCTGACCGGCCGGCGCCGGTGATCGATACGGCGACCGGCGCTGCGGTCATCCACGGTGGTGGCAAGGATTGCGGGCAGTGCCATACCGCCGGCGCGGCAAGCTGGCGGGTGTTTGCCACGTTCAGCCACTCGCCGGCACCCGCAGCGTGTTTTGACTGTCATTCTGCCGCGCAGCCCACCGTGCTCGTGAACAGGATGCTGCATACCTATCCCGGCGTCAGTGATTGCGCGGCCTGCCACGTCGCGAACGCAGGCCTGACCTGGAGTGGTGGCACGTACGCCCACGAACCCTACCCCGGCAGTTGTGCCGAGTGTCATGCGGCACAGCGCCCGACGGCGGTTGTCAACGGCTTCTCACACGACTCCGGAGGCGGCGGTGATTGCGCGAGCTGTCACCATAGCCCGGGGGTCCGGTGGAGCGATGGCGCCTTCTCGCACACACCCGCGCCGGCGAACTGTTCCGGTTGTCATGCTGGCAGTCGCCCGACTGGCCTTGTCGGTACACCGCCGTTTGATCACGCGATTGCCGGAACGGGTGACTGCAAGAGTTGTCACGCCGTGCAGAGCGCCACGCAAAGGGACTGGAGCGGCGGCAGCTTCAGTCACAGCCCTGCACCCACTACATGTATCGATTGCCACCTGGGTATTCGCCCGGTCGGGCTGGCCGGCACGCCGCCCTTTGATCACGCGAACGGTGGCACCGGTGACTGCGTCAGTTGTCACCGGCCGAAGAGCACGATACAGACCGACTGGTCCGGCGCCGGATTTTCACACAGCCCGACGCCTGCGACATGCAATGGCTGTCATGTCCCGGATCGTCCGGCAGGACCGGTCGGTACGCCGGCATTCGATCATGCGATTGCCGGAACCGGTGATTGCAGGAGTTGTCACGCCGTGAAGAGCGCCACGCAAACAGACTGGCGGGGCGGAAGCTTCAGCCACAATCCGGTACCGGCGACGTGTATTGATTGTCACCTCGCGCAGCGTCCGGTGACCCTGACCGGCAGCGGCTTCGATCATTCGACAGGCGGTCTGGGTGACTGCGCGGCCTGTCACCAGAATGCCGGGGTGCGCTGGACTGGCGCGATCAACGGCTACGATCACGGCACCATGCCCGCAACGACCCGCTGCGACAGTTGTCACGCTGCGAAGCGCCCCGCTGCTGCAGTCAGCGTGGCATGGCCCGGTCATCCATCCAGCCCGAATCAGTTCCTGCATTCACTGATGCCAGCCACCGACTGCAAGGGCTGTCATCTGGATCCTGGCGGCGCATGGGCGGGTGGCATCTATTCGCACAGTCCCAATCCAGGTCAATGCACCGTCTGTCACCTGAATCAGCGTCCGGTGGGGCCGTCAGGTTCACCGCTGTTCGACCATGCCCTCGGCGGTTCTGGCGACTGCGTCGCCTGTCATGCCGTCAGGAGCACAAACAAGACGGACTGGACGGGCGGCACGTTCACGCACACCAGTGCGATTACCGCCTGTTCCGGCTGTCACGAATACCGGCGTCCGGCGGATACCCTGCATACGACACAGGCGACAGGCGACTGCATCAGTTGCCATGCGCCGAAGAGCACGACGCAAACCGACTGGACCGGCGCCAGCTTCAACCATGTACCGAAGCCGACGACCTGCGCGGGCTGCCACATCGCACAGAAGCCGTCAGCTGCAGTCCGCAATACCGGCATGTCCACTGATGGCAGGAGCTATCAGAACGATTACCTGCACAGCCAGGTTTCCGGCGACTGCGTCGCCTGTCATGCGGTGAAGAGTGCGACAACGACGGACTGGACGGGCGGCAACTACAGTCACAGTCCGGTACCCGGTACCTGCACCAGTTGCCATACAGTGACCAAACCTGCTGCGGGCATATCATCCTTCGATCATTCCCTGCCCGGGCTCAGCGACTGCAAGAGTTGTCATGCTTATGCGGGACAACGATGGACTGGCGCTTCGGCGATTCCATCGGTCGTGGTCATGACGCCGCCGAGCGGAAAAAACTGGGGGAACATCACCGCCGCACACCCGGTCATCGATGCGGCCAAGGCCGGCCTGACTTGCGCAAGCTGCCACGGCACAAATACGGCAGCCAAAATCATCGCCTACGATCACGCTTTCCCCGTGAGCGGCAGCAAGTGCGTCTATTGCCACTACACCGGGCAGACGGAAACCTCGGCCATCGTGAAGACCAAAAGTCACGAGAGCACCAGCAATACCAAGGATTGCACGGCGTCCGGCTGTCACCGGCCGAAGTCGTACCCCACCTGGAAAACCACGAGTCGGACGTTCACGGGCGGGGAGTGGGGCTCGCCCTGAGCGGCGCTATAGCTCTGCGGTGAATTG
>JAUPLK010000181.1 GCA_030836925.1 Pseudomonadota bacterium | reverse complement strand
TCCGGCAGGTCGCCGAGGAAAACAAACACCAGTCCGTACTTTTCCTGCACCGGATAGGCATCGACACGCGCTCGCGTGGTGATGGCCGGCTGCACCGGGCCGAGAGAGGGGATGCGTTCGCATTGACCGCTGCCGTTGAACTCCCAGCCATGATAGGGGCACACCACGCGATCGTTGCGTACCCAGCCATCGCCCAGCGAGCCGCAGCGATGCAGGCAAACGTTGCTCAGGCAGTGCGCCACACCCGCCGAGTCCCTGAACAGCACGAAGTTCTGACCGAGCATGCGCACCCGGACGGGCTTCTGGCCGAGCGCGCTGGTCTGTTCGGCCGGATACCAGAAGTTGATGAACATCGGCTGCCTACCACTTCAGCAGCAGGCCGCGGAGCGTGCTGCGAAAAACGTTCTGGAATTGCGGGTGCCGCTCGCAGACCTGGAGAACGGGCACCGTGGTCAGTGCGAGCAGGCGGGCCGCCATGCGGGCGTCATCGTGGCGCAGCATGCGCGCCTGATGCAGCTGGTCCATCAGCGACAGGATCGCCGCGACATAGCGGTCGTGCGAGGGCTGGACGAGCGGAAACAGCGTTGCGCCGATTTTCATCGACAGGATCAGGCCATCCCGGCGCTGCGACCAGACCTGCAGGTAGCTGTCCGCGATGCCGTTGACGATGCTCTCCGGCTGGTCGACGGCAATCCCGTCGAGTTCCTGCACGGCCAGCTCGAAGACGGGATCGATGATCTGGCGCAGCAGGTCGTCCTTGTCGCGGAAGAAGCGGTAGAAGCTGCTGCGCGCAATCCCGGCCAGCGCGACGATCTGATCGACGCTGACAGCGGCATAACTTTCTTCATTGAACTTCTGCGCCGCGACTGCGCAGACACGTGCCTTGGTATCCGCGATGCGACGGCTGATGACGGGACTTGCCAGGCCCGCGGCTGATTTCTGCTGTTGGACGCCCATTGCCTGTATTAGGACAGATCTGTCCGAGAAATTTCAAGTCCTGACACTGGAAGTCGCTTAAATCAGCATAACTGTGTTGACACAATCCAGGTTCCGGGTTCTACTTCGGACAGTATTGTTCGATTGGTGTCACAGCGAGGTCATCGCAATCATGTTTCCACCAGGCTTCCTCGGCTCACGCGCAGACATCCTGATCGATATCGTCACGCTGTCGTTCATCGTCATTCTGCCGATACTGATCATCTCCTGGCGCATGGCGCGCAGCCAGAAGGACTACGTCAACCATCGTCGTATCCAGCTTTACCTCGGCATCAGCCTCGCCATCGTGGTCAGCATCTTCGAGTATGACCTCAAGATGTCGGGCGGAATTTTCGAGATCACCAAAGGCAGCATCTACGAAGGCACGGCGCTGCTCAACTGGACGATCTACATTCATACCTTTTTCTCGATACTGACCTCGATCATCTGGGTGTTCCTGATCGCCATTTCACTGTTCAAGTTCGGCAATCCACCCAAACCGAACAAATTCAGCAGGACCCACCGGATCTTTGGCCGCGCCGGCATGATCTGCATGATCATGGCCGGCATCACATCGCCACCGCTGTATTACTTCGGCTTTGTGGCCTGACAGGAAGGAAATCCCGCCGATGAGCAGCGACGCAACCAGGATCGAGACGGTAAAAGGCGACAGTGCCGAAACCGGCCAGCCGAAATTCATGGCGGCAATCAAGCCGGTGCCGAAGGATATCTGCGAAAGGATTTATGCGGGCTGGGACGGTGAAACGCTGCCCACGCCGCCAACCACATCGACGATCAAGCCGTTTGAAAAGGGCGATATTTTTCTCAGCTGCACCTACCTGAACAATCCGCACGACAATCACGCCGGGGTCGGCCGCATCGTGCAGTACGACCGGAACCTGCAGTACAAGGGCGTACTCTGGATCGGCTTCACCAGTCACCTGATCGTGCACCTGCGTTTTGCCCCGGATGGCACCCTCTGGGGCTGCGATTGCCAGGGACATCACATCGTGCAGGTCAAGCCGTCGGGCACTTTGCTGCCCGAGACGCGTTTCGCCGACGTCGGGCTGGCAAGCCCCTGTTTTCTTGCCGATGGCACCATCCTGCTGGCCGACTACTTCAAGGGCAACACGCCGCCGCCGGGCACCTGCATACGCTCGATTCCCGGCACCAATGGCCTGATCGGCCAGGGCAAGCTTTACCAGTTCGGGCGCGACGGCAACCTGATCAATGAGTGGACGCCGGAGACTGCCCCCGAGCCTTTCGGCTTCAAGGGCATCACGCACATGACCCTGCATCCGTCCGAAGAGCATGTGACCTACACCACCGAGACCGGCAAGCGCGTCATGCGCTTCAATATAAAAACCGGCAAACAGATGCCCGATCTGAAGGTCTGTCCCGGTGAGACCAGGCCCTTCGAGATGGACCGCAACTGGGCCATTGCAGTCGCTTACCTGCGCGACGGTCGCCTGCTGCTGACCCGGGGCGAAACCGTCGAGGTGCTCGGCGAAGCCGGCAATGTGCTGCGCGAATACCGGTTGCCCGCCTATGGCTGGGCAATGATCCAGCCCGGCGCCGACCAGAAGTCCTTTGTCACCACCAACTTCTTCACCGGCATGATGGCAAAGGTCTGCATGGAGAGCGGCGAGATTCTCGGCATGATCGACAGCGGCACCGGCGTGAAAGACACGCCGAAAGGCGTGGTGCCGCGACTCGGCCTGGCGGGCGTTGCCGAGTATCCTGGCTAAAAAAAGGTCTGATTCAAGGCCGCTCAATCGCACGCGAGCGGAGATTGGAGCTGCCGACGGTGCCGGACGGCTGACCGGATCCCGGTTGCACGGACACCGGATCAAGGTGGATCGCGATAGACCGCTTGCCCCCCCTCCACGCAGCAAATTTGCCTATACTCCACGCCGATTTTCACTGCCCGGGATTCCCGCCATGACCACCATCCGCCAGGACGATTTCATCCAGAGCGTCGCCGACGCCTTCCAGTTCATCTCCTGCTATCACCCCGTGGATTACATCCGGGCGCTGCACGAGGCCTGGCAGCGCGAGGAGTCGCCGGCGGCGAAGGATGCGATGGCGCAGATCCTGATCAACTCGCGCATGGCGGCCGAGGGCCACCGGCCGATCTGCCAGGACACGGGCATCTGCATGGCTTTCGTGCGGGTGGGCATGGATGTGCGCTGGGACGCGAAGCTTTCACTCGCCGAGATGGTGAATGAGGGCGTGCGTCGCGCCTACCTCGATCCGCACAACAAGCTGCGTGCCTCGGTACTCGCCGATCCCGATGGCAAGCGCAGGAGCACCGGTGACAACACGCCGGCAGTGACGCATGTGGAGCTGGTGCCAGGCGATGAAGTGGAGGTGATCGTCGCGGCCAAGGGCGGCGGCTCGGAAAACAAGTCGAAGTTCGCCATGCTGCTGCCGAACGACAACATCGTCGACTGGGTGCTCGCGCAGGTGCCGGCCATGGGTGCGGACTGGTGCCCGCCGGGGCTGCTCTCGCTGGGCATCGGTGGCACGCCCGAGAAGGCCATGCTGATGGCCAAGTGGGCGATGATGGAGCCGATCAACATCCACGAGCTGCGTGCCCGCGGTGCGTCGAACCGTGCCGAAGAGCTGCGCCTGGAACTGTTCGAGAAGGTCAACGCGCTCGGCATCGGTGCGCAGGGCCTCGGCGGCCTGTCCACCGTGCTCGACGTCAAGGTCACCGACTACCCGACGCACGCGGCCTCGAAACCGGTGGCGCTGCTGCCGAACTGTGCGGCCACGCGCCACGCGCATTTCGTGCTCGACGGCTCCGGGCCGGCCACGCTCGAGCCGCCGAGTCTCGCCGACTGGCCGGCGCTCACGCTTGATCTCGCCTCCAGCCGGCGCGTCGATCTCGACACCCTGACACGCGACGACATCGCCAGCTGGAAGGCCGGCGAGCGGCTGCTGCTCTCGGGCAAGCTGCTCACCGGGCGCGATGCTGCGCACAAGCGGCTCACCGAGATGCTCGCGCGCGGCGAGAAACTGCCGGTCGATTTCAGCAACCGCTTCATCTACTACGTCGGCCCCGTCGATCCGGTCGGTGATGAGGCCGTCGGGCCAGCCGGTCCCACCACTGCCTCGCGCATGGACAAATTCACCGCGCCGCTCCTGGAGCAGACCGGCCTCATCGGCATGGTCGGCAAGGCCGGACGTGGTGCCGACACCATCGAGACCATCCGCAAAAACAAGGCCGTGTACTGCATCGCCGTCGGCGGCGCGGCGTATCTGGTCTCCAAGGCGATCCGCAAGTCGCGCGTGCTGGCCTTCGAAGATCTCGGCATGGAGGCGATCTACGAGTTCGAGGTCAGGGACATGCCGGTTACCGTCGCGGTGGACAGCAGCGGCAACGCCGTGCACAAGACCGGACCCGCCGAGTGGCGGGCCAAAATCGGCAAGATCCCGGTGGTGGTGGCGTAGGAGCGGCTCGTAGGAGCGCCTTCAGGCGCGATCTCGTAGGAGCGCCTTCAGGCGCGA
>JAUPLK010000180.1 GCA_030836925.1 Pseudomonadota bacterium | reverse complement strand
CCGGCAAATGCCTGATCGATACCGAGTTCCCAGGCTGTCGATTCTTCCGGCTCCAGATCGGGGTTGCCGGTGAACTGACCCGGGAAAAAGCCATAGCGCTCGATGAAGGTTGGTGCTTTCTGGCCCCGGCCCAGCGCGGCGTGCAGGCGGGTTCCCGTTGTCGCGTCAGTCCAGGCGGTGGTGGCCCGGTAGGTGTTGATGTTGTCGAAGCTGCTGTTGTCGTCATGCCGGGCGCTCAGCGATAGGGACACCTGTGACAGGGGGCTGAAAAGCCCCTCGGCCACGACGGCGGTATTGCGATCGCTCTCGTCCTGGTTGGGATCGCCCCATGGGGCCACCGCGCCACGCTGGCTGAAATCCTCGCGTTCATGATCCAGCGCCAGGGTCAGCGAGTTTCCTGCCGAGCTGTCGCTGGCCGGCGTGAACTGATAGGTGGACTGGTAGTAAACACCGTAGCGGTCCGCATCGGTGGAGCCATTGGCGCCGAATTCGTTGGAATTGTCCGTGTCGCTGCGTGTCCATGCGGTGCGCAGCGACTGGATCCAGCGGTCTTCGAGCAGTCCGAGGGTGGCGGTGGCGCCGAAGTAGCCCAGCGACATGTCGGTTTCGTCGCCGGTGTCGGCCGGCAGTCCAGTCAGCCAGTCGGTGCTGTCAAATTCCTTGTGGATGTCCGAGTACCGGCCGGTGAAGGCCAGGTCGAGGTTGTCCGTGGGCGTGGCCAATACCGACAGATTTGCGGTCCGGTTTTCGTAGCCATCGTCCTCGCCGCCGCTGCGTGAGCTGTTGCTGCCATCGGAATCGATGCTGGAAACCGACAATCCCGCGCGCGTGCCGAGCACCGCGCCGCTGATGCGCGTGCCTGCGGACCAGGTGCCGAAGCTGCCGCCTTCACCGAAACCGCTGACCGAGAGCGTCTCATCCGGCTGGCGAGTGATGACGTTGATCACGCCGGCCAGCGCGTCGCTGCCCCAGAGTCCGCTCTGTGCGCCGCGCACGACCTCGATGCGATCGATGTCCCAGGTGCCCAGGTTTTCAAAGGCAAACTCGGCGTTGCCGGCCGGATCGTTGGCTTCGATGCCATCGATGAGCACGAGCACCTGGTTGGCCTCGGCGCCGCGCATGCGCAGCTGCGTCTGCGAGCCGATGCTGCCCGACTGGCTGATGGCGACGCCCGGGACATCGCGCAGCAGGTCGACGGCGAAGGTGGACTCGCGGCGCTCGATCTGCTCGCGGTCGATGACGCTGATCGAGCTGCCGACTGCGGTGATTGGTACGGGGATGCGGGATGCGGTGACGACGATGGTTTGCGGGGGGCGGTCTGCGGCACTGGCGGCAGCAAAAGCCGCACTGGCGGCAAACAGGCACGAGACGAGGCTGATGGTACGCACAAAATTCTCCCTGCGCGCTCACACCCGAGCGCGATTGTTGTGCGTCAGAAAGCAGAGGAATACGCCAGCCACGGCAGATCGCCGTCGCTGACATCGCACGGACAGGCCAAGGCAGGGCGTTGAAGCAACGCAGCCGACAGGGCTCGTACCGTCGCACAGTCTCCCTCCGAGACCTGACGATCCGATGACACCTGCCGGCCGGTATACGGGCTCGCGCGGGGGAAGTTCTGCGTTGAACCTCCGGGGTGCATCGCCTTCCCATGCAAACTGCACAGTGGCTGATGTGATGCGCCCTGATCCTGCGCTTACCGTTGCGGGGGCAGCGGCGGCTTTGTCTGACCGTTATCGTCCGGACAGACTCACCGCACTTCCCGTTAAACCTTCGGGTCGGAAAACCTTCGGGCACCGGCAGGAACGTGCGCACGATAAGCGCCGCTGCGGCGCCGGTCAATCCGTGAGGCGCCTGATCTCAGCCAGGCAGCAGCACCGAAGCACTGTCCGGTCCGTCGAAGCGCTGGTAGCGGGTATCGAAGAGTCGCTCCAGGTTGGCAGCCGTGAGTACGGATGCTGCCTCGCCGAGTTGCCAGCTGCCATCCATGTGGAGCAACAGTGCGCGGTCTGCATGACGCATGGCCAGTGCCGAATCATGCAGGCTCATGAGTATGGCGGCGCCCTGGCCTGCCCGTTCCCTGAAGCGCTTCAGCGTGGCGACCTGATGACGAGGGTCGAGGTGGTTGACCGGTTCGTCGAGCAGAAAAACCGCGGGATCCTGCGTCAGGAGTCGCGCGATCGCGACGCGGCGGCGCTCACCGCCCGAGAGTGTGCCCACAGTGCGGGGGCTGAAACCGCCGAGATCCATCGCCGCCAGCGCCTGGTCCGCAAGGGCGTGATCGGCGGCAGAGGCGCTGCCCAGAGCGGTCATATACGGGTGACGGCCCATCAGCACGGTATCGAGGACGGTGGCCGGAAAACTCTCGGCATCATCCTGCAGCAACAGCCCAAGGCGGCGGGCAATCTGGCGTCGACCCAGCTCGCTGATGTCCTCGCCATCCAGCATGACGACTCCGCTTGCCGGTGTCAGCAGGCCTGCAAGCGTGTGCAGGGCCAGTGTCTTGCCGACCCCGTTGGGCCCGAGCATGCAGATCACCTCGCCGCTGCCCAGTTCCAGCGACAATTCACGGACCAGCGTTCGTCCGGCGATGGTGATGCTGAGCTTGTCGCACTTGAGCATTCTGGTACTGCTGCCTGGGAGGAACTGGATGCGCGACTATGACGCAAAAAAAAACCCCGCGTGAAGCGGGGTTTGTACGGGTTTTTGTTGTTGTCGCGAATCAGGTTTCGATGTGCACGTCAGTCTGTGGTGGCTGTTTTATTGTTATCGTTTTGCCGCATTTACTTCTAATTGTCTTTTTTTCTTCTTCTTGTTTGCGTCTTCTGGCTCTCATGTCTGGTTAAAGATCGGGAGCCCCGCGTACATCACCGAAACCATGCAGGTTGATACTCAGCAAGTCCTGTGCCGGTAAGTAGAAAACGTACTCGATTCAGGTGGATAGGAAAACTTCATGCCGCGATCCCGGACCATCATCCTGAAATCTGTAAAACTATCCGACGATGGTATCGTGCGTGCCGATTGCGAACTTTCAGCTAACTCCCTGTAGCGCCGCGACTATTGCTGCCGCAGTCTGCACCCGGATTTTTCGGCTGCTTTGCGCCGTCTGGCGATAGGGGTACGAACCGCGATTTTGTGTCCCAAGCGGTCTCCAGTTGTGTAAAGGATTCCAACGCTCACGAAGCGGTCTGCCTGTTATCGTGGCGATGAACCCGTTAGGCTCTGCGCCTTCGCAAAAAGGGCCCGGATTTCAGGTCATGGAACTCGAACAACTGCGTGCTCAGCTCTCGGCGATTGACCGGCAGATCCTCGAGCTGGTGGCCGAACGACAGCGGCTCTCGGGAGAGATCGGCGAGTGGAAACGGGCATCGGGCCGGCCCACGCGTGACTTTGCCCGCGAGAAGCAGGTGCTGGACAAGGCCAGATCCTCGGCTGCCGGGCTTGGCGTGCCCACTGGCCTTGCTGAAGCGCTGTTCAGCCTGCTGATCCAGTCCTCGCTGGCCAACCAGGAGCAGGCGCGCGTGCGCGCCGAGGGCCAGGGCTCTGGAAAGCCCGTACTGGTAATCGGCGGCAGCGGCAAGATGGGACGCTGGTTTGCAGAGTTTCTGCACTCCCAGGGCTTTGATGTCACGGTCGCAGATCCGGCCGGCCCGCATGCAGGCTTCAGGCATGTGTTCGACTGGCGCGATACCCCGGACCAGTTTGCGATCACCGTGGTTTCTGCGCCGATCGATTGCATGGCAGAAATTCTTGAGGAGCTCGGCGCACGCAGGCGCAGCGGTCTGATATTCGACATCGGTTCCCTGAAATCCCCGTTCATCGACAAGCTGAAAGCACTTGCCGGTGGCGGCAGCCGGGTTACATCGATTCACCCGATGTTCGGCCCGGATACCGAGCTGCTTTCCGGGCGTCACGTGCTCTTTCTTGACACCGGGTGCCCTGAGGCCACCACCGAGGCTACCCAGCTGTTTGCTTCGACGATGGCGGCACAGATCCGCATGGATATCGACGAGCATGACCGTTTGATGGCCTATGTGCTCGGTCTGTCACATGCGCTGAATATCGCTTTCTTCACCGCGTTGGCCGACAGTGGTGAGACTGTGCCGAAGCTCGCGCATATTTCCAGCACGACCTTCGATTCGCAGCTGGCAGTCGCCCGGCGGGTCGCAGAGGAGAGCCCGCAGCTTTATTTCTCGATCCAGTCCCGGAATCCCTGGGGGCTGGCAGTCGTCGAAGAGCTGCAGGCCGCCGTCGGCCGGATCGCGGCGATCATCCGTGATGGTGACGAGCCAGCATTCGTGAAGCTGATGGAGCAGGGCCGAAACTATCTTGCCAGCCGACTGTAGGAGCGGCTGTAGGAGCGGCTGTAGGAGCGGCTTCAGCCGCGATCCCTTCCCCCGCCAGCGCGCCTGAGCAGTACCAGAAATGCCGGCACACCGACCGCTGCGGTAATCGCGCCGACCGGCAACTGCTGGGGCGCGAGAACGGTGCGCG
>JAUPLK010000179.1 GCA_030836925.1 Pseudomonadota bacterium | reverse complement strand
CTGATGAATCACGCGAACTGCACATCGACTTCGACGTGGCCCTGATAGCCACCGGCCGGCGCGCACGCACGAGCGGGCTCGGCCTTGAGGCGCTGGGTATTGCCCTGAACCCGAACGGCACCGTGACGGTCAACGAATACATGCAGACCTCGCTGCCCAATATCCATGCCTGCGGGGATGTGGCCGGACCCTGGCAACTCACCCACGCCGCTGCACACCAGGCCTGGTACTGCGCGATGAATGCCCTGTGGGGCCGCTTCTGGCGCTTTCGCGTTGACACCAGCGTGATGCCGGCGGCAGTCTTCACCGACCCGGAGGTCGCCCGCGTCGGCCTCACCGAAATCGAGGCCCGCGCTGCCGGCCTCGATTTCGAGATCACCACTCACCTGCTCGACGAACACGACCGCGCCATTGCCGATGGCGAAGCACATGGTTGCATCCGGCTGATCACCCCGCGCGGCAGCGACCGGATCCTTGGCGCAACCATCGTCGCGACCCACGCCGGCGACACCATCGCCGAATTCGTGCTGGCCATGCGCCACGGCCTGGGTTTGCGCAAGATCCTCGCCACGGTACACATCTATCCCACCCTGGCCGAAGCCAACAAGGCCGCGGCCGGCGCCTGGCAGAGCCGGCACCTGCCGGGCCGGCTGCTGCAGCTGGCCGGATATCTCAACCGGCGCAGACTCGGGAGCAACAGGGCATGAACGCAGCTGCCGCCGGCGAGGTGATCCTCATCCGCCAGCTGGAACGCAGTTTCCCGATGGGCGACACGGTGATCCGGGCACTGCGCGGCGTGGACATTTCGATACGGCGCGGCGAGTACGTGGCCATCATGGGCCCCTCCGGCTCGGGCAAGTCCACGCTGATGAACATCATCGGTTGCCTGGACCGCCCGGATGGCGGCGAGTACTGGCTGAATGGCAACCGGGTTTCCAACCTGCCGGACTCCCGGCTGGCCGCGCTGCGCAACCGCGAGATCGGCTTCATCTTCCAGACCTTCAACCTGCTGGCCCGGGCCGATGCCCTGCACAATGTCGAGCTGCCGCTGATCTATGCCGGCGTGCCTCGCCGCGAGCGGCTCGAGCGGGCGCGGCTCGCGCTCGAAAAAGTCGGCCTGCAGGAACGCATCCGGCATCGGCCGTCCGAGCTGTCCGGCGGACAGCGGCAACGGGTGGCGGTGGCGCGCGCGCTGGTCACGCGACCGAGCCTGCTGCTGGCCGACGAACCCACCGGCAACCTCGACTCGATCACGGCGCAGGACATCCTCGGCCTGTTTGCCGAGCTGCATGCCGCCGGCAATACCATCGTCATGGTCACGCACGACAGCAAGGTGGCCGCCAACGCCCACCGCACGATCCGCCTGCTCGACGGGCGCATCGAATCGGATACCGTCAACCGGCAAGAAGGTTCCTCATGAAGCAGAAGTTCCCGCCACTGGCCCTGATCATCATCCTGCTCGCAGCCTGCGGGCGCCCTGCGGACGAGGCGCAGACCACCTATGAAACCGTGGCGGTCGGCAAACGCGATATCCGGGTCGCCGTCGAGGCGGCTGGACAGATCGAGCCAGCCCTCACCGTGGAGCTCAAGTCCAAGGCTTCGGGCCAGATTCTCGAACTGAGCGCCGAGACCGGCCAGCTCGTGCAGGCCGGCACGCCACTGGTGCAGATCGACAAGCGCAACCCGAGCAATGCCCTGGCCCAGGCCCAGGCACAGCTTGAGGCCGCAAAAGCGCGTCGCTCGATCGCCGAGGCCCAGAACAAGCGCTCGGCAAAGTTGCTGGCGGAGAGGATCATCAACGAGGTCGATTACGAGCAATCACAGCTGGAACTCGCCAACGCGAAGGCCGACGTCGTGCGCTCCAATGTTGCGGTGGAAACGGCCCGGATCCAGCTCGACGACACCGACCTGCGCGCACCGATCACCGGCACCATCATCGAGAAGCTGGTCGAGGAAGGCCAGGTGATCTCCTCGCCGATCATGGATGTCGGCGGCGGCACGCTGTTGCTCAAGATGGCCGATCTGAGCAGCGTGCAGGTGCGTACGCTGGTCGACGAGACCGACATCGGCAAGATCAGCCCCGGGCTGCCGGTCGTGGTCACCGTGACGGCCTTTCCCAACCAGCCCTTCACGGGCCAGGTGCTCAAGGTCGAACCGCAGGCCAGTGCCGACCAGACGGTAACCACCTTCGCCGTGCGCATCGTGCTCGGCAACGAGAATGGCCTGCTCAAGCCCGGCATGAATGCCGATGTCGCCATCCTGATCACCGAACGCAAGGGCGTGCTGGCCATCCCGACCAATGCGCTGCGCACTGACCGCGATATGGCGACCTCGGCCAGTCTGGTCGGCCTCAGCGAGGAGATCGCCCGTGCCCAGCTGCGCGAAAATGCCCTGCCCGACGATCCGCAGGACAGTGCTGGCACCGGCAACAACTACCAGTTCAGCAACCGCTACTGGGTGTTCGTGCAGCGCGACGGCAAACCGGTGGCCGTCGAGGTGAGTACCGGTGTCACCGATCTCGACTACAGCGAAGTGCTGGCCGGCCTGCGCGAATCCGAACTGGTGTACATGCTGCCGAGCTCCGGCCTGGTCGAATCACAGCAACGGCTGCAGCAGCAGATGCGCAAGTTCACCGGCATGCCCGGGATGAGCGGCGGCAAGAAGGAGTGAGCTCATGCTGATCACCGAGATGATCCTGGTGGCGCTGCAGTCGGTCCGGGCAAACCTGTTCCGGGCCTTCCTGACCATGCTCGGCATCATCATCGGCGTGGCCTCCGTGATCACCATGATTGCCATCGGCTCGGGCGCCCGGGCTGCGGTGGATGAGCAGATCGATGCACTCGGCGCCAGCGTGCTCAGCGTGCGGGCGGGAAGCTTCATGCAGATGGGCGTGGCCCGCAGTGCCGCGACGCTGACCATCGACGATGCCACGGCAATCGCCCGCGATACACCATCGGTGCGCGCGGTCGTGCCGGAGATCGGCGGCCAGCAGCAGATCAAGAACGGCAACCGCAACGAGAACCTGCGCGTGGTCGGCGTCAGCGCGAATTTTGCCGAGGTGCTGGGCCATGAACTGGCCGCGGGCCGCCTGTTCAGCAACGCCGACGATGCCAGCCGCCGCACGGTGGCCGTGCTCGGCAGCGGTGTACCGGCCAAGCTCGGCAGCAGCAGTGGTGCCATCGTCGGCCAGACGGTCTACATCAAGGGCCTGGCCTTCGAGGTCGTCGGCGTGCTCGCCGAGAAAGGTGCCAGCGGCTTTCGCAATGTGGACGAGCAGATCTGGATCCCCTTCTACACCGCCCGCTACCGCGTCTATGGCACGGCCCAGGTCGATACGATCAGCGCGCAGATGGCTGCCGGGGTCAGCGTGGAGCGGGCCATCGTCGAGATCGAGCGCGTCATGCGTCGCCAGCACCAGATCCTGCCCGGCAAGGACAACGACTTCAGCATCGCCGACCCGCGGCAGTTCTTCAATGTGCGGGAAGCAGCAGCCAACATCTTCGCCATCCTGCTGGCCGGCATCGCCAGCATCAGCCTGGTGGTCGGCGGCATCGGCATCATGAACATCATGCTGGTGACCGTCACCGAACGGACCCGGGAGATCGGCATACGCAAGGCGCTCGGCGCCAGCCGGCGCAACATCCTGTTGCAGTTTGTCATCGAGGCCATGGTGCTGTGCATGCTGGGTGGCACGGTCGGCATCCTGCTCGGCACCGGCATCGCCGGACTGCTGGCGAAATTCGTCGGCTGGAACACCCAGGTCTCGCCGCTGGCCATCGCGCTGGCCTTCGGCTTCAGCGCGGGCGTCGGCCTGTTTTTCGGCATCTGGCCGGCCCGCAAGGCCGCGCGCCTCGATCCGATCGAGGCGCTGCGCTACGAGTAGGCGGGCACCGTCATGCTGCGCAACACACGCGATCACTGGGGCCTCGTCACGCGCAGCCTGCACTGGCTGGTGGCCGCCATGATCCTGATCCAGGTGCCGCTCGGCTTCCTGATGGTCGAGGCCTACGATGCCTGGCTGGCCGGACACGGCGATACGGCACGGGTGATGCAGCTTTCCCGCGTGCACAACACCAACGGCTTTTTAATTCTGATCCTCGTCCTGTTGCGGCTGTCGTGGCGCCTGGGCAATCCGACACCGGAACTGCCTGGCGCACTGCTGGCCTGGCAGCGATTTGTCGCCCGTGCGACACACGTCGGCCTCTATGCGCTGCTGCTCGTGTTTCCGCTCAGCGGCTGGGCGGCACTGTCGGCCTACGCAGGTGAGTTCCCGATTTTCTTCTTCGGCCGTGACGACGTGTTTCGCATCGTGCCGCAGGCGACACCGGGGTCACCCTTCAACAGCGACCTGTTCGGGGAAATACACGAGAGCTGCTGGAAAATCGGCGCCGTGATCCTGCTGCTGCATGCATCGGCAGCCGTCTGGCACGCGTACATCCGGCGCGACGGTTTACTGTCCCGCATGTGGCGCGGCTAGGCGGCTGCCGGAGCG
>JAUPLK010000178.1 GCA_030836925.1 Pseudomonadota bacterium | reverse complement strand
GATTCGATATTACTGGCGGTCATGCCTGGCTCCGAAGTCCGACTGCGCGGCCAGTGTGCCAGCTTTCAGGCTGGATGACAGCCGGTGATGCAGCGGACTCGTGCGCGGAATGTGCGCGAGCAAAAATTCCATCTGGTCGGCAAGTACGCGACGGCCCTTGAGATAAATGTACTCGGCGTAGGTCGGCGTAAAGGGCACCGCGATCAGCTGCATGCCAGCCTGTTCAGGCGTCATGCCGCCCTTGTGGTTGTTGCAGCGCCGGCAGGCGGTAACCACATTGTTCCAGGTATCGGTGCCCCGCTTGGACAGCGGCTGCACATGGTCGCGCGTGAGGTCGCGGACCGGATGCAGTTGTCCGCAGTAAAGACACAGGTTGGAGTCGCGTCTGAATAGCGTCTTGTTGTTGAGCGGGGGTACGTAGCAGTCCATCAGGTCAGCGACTGCCGGAGAGCGCCCGGTGGTGGCGATGATCGAGCTCACTTCGATGCAGCTCTGCTTGCGTGTCACCGCGTTGAAGCCGCCGTGGATGCGGAACAGGGGAGAGCCGAAGCTGTAGGCCACCTGTTGCAGATAATAGAGGCGCACCGCATCGCGATAATCGATCCATTCGAGCGGCATCCCGGCCACATCGGTGCGCAGGACCTGCTGTGAATAATCGCTGACTGCTTCGTGGAGGAACAACATACCCGGGTCGACCCTGCCTTTGGCCCAATCATGCGGGTTCCCTGGGCAAAAAAACAATTCCCCCGCCACCTGCTTCAGTGTGCTGTCGACAATTCAGTGCCGATTTCCGGCTTGGCCTTATCCGCAATGTGCAATGCTTTGTCGCGCGCGCTTCCTCCGTCGTCAGCCGCGCCCTGCATGCAGATCGGGTCGGGGAAAAAAGCGCGGTAAATGCCGGGTTTTTTCAGTGTTTTTGGCAAAAAACCGCGTTGCGGCAGTTGCAGTTATGCACAATTGCTACGGGGGCTGGCGGCTTAGGGCCTGTTTGCACTGCAACTTTGATGAAGTAAAGATAAAATGTTGTTTTTAAACAGAAATAGCCAAAGGGCAAAAATTACCCAGCTTGTCATAATTGCTGCAATGACGTGGCCGGCAGCCTGTTGGCCCCAAGAAATCAACAGACTTATCCACAGGATCTGTGGACAAATGCAGTGCAGCAGCGCTGCGGCCGGATATCAGTCGCGTGCTTGAAGCCCAGTCGATTCTTGAGGTTGCCGTCGCAGCCCCGGTGATGGGGGTTTTCGATTACCGGGCGCCCCATACGACGGATGGCCCGCTGCAGCCCGGTCAGCGCGTGCGTGTGCCCTTCGGACGCGGCACGCGCCTGGGCTGGCTGGTGGGCAGCAAGGCAGCCAGCGATCTGCCGGAGCACCGGCTGCGTCGCGTGCTGTCGGTGCTCGATGCAGAACCGCTGCTGCCGCCCGACCTGTTGCGCATGCTGGTCTGGGCCTCGCGCTACTACCAGCAACCGCTTGGTGAAGTACTCGGTGCGGCGCTGCCGAAGGCACTGCGGGAAGGCCGCGATATCGCGCAGGGTGAGATGCATTGGGCGCTCAGTGCCGAGGGCCGGTCGGCCGATCCGGATATCCTGCGTCGGGCCCCGGCGCAGCTCCGGATCCATGCAGCGCTGCGCGCCTGTGCGGCGCCGGCCACCGCTGCCGATCTTGAAGTGGTCAGCAGCAACTGGCGCCGGGCGTTGGCCGCGCTTGCGGCGCGCGGCTGGATAACGGCCGGTCGTGCCACGGCGGTACTGCCGATCGCCGACATTGCGCCGGACCGGCCACCGGTGCTCACCGCCGATCAGGTGCAGGCGGTTGCACAGATCAATGCCGCGCAGGGCTTCCAGTGTTTTCTGCTCGATGGCGTGACCGGTAGCGGCAAGACCGAGGTCTACCTGCGCTGCATCGCGCAGGCGCTGGCCGCCAATCGGCAGAGCCTGGTGCTGGTGCCGGAAATCGGGCTCACCCCGCAGTTGCTCGAGCGCTTCCAGCGTCGCTTCCCCGTCCCCATCGCGCTGCTGCATTCCGGGCTCAGCGATGGCGAGCGACTGCGGGCGTTTACTGCCGCCAGTGACGGCAGCGCCGCCATCATCATCGGTACGCGCTCGGCCATTTTCGCGCCCCTGCTGCGTCCGGGCCTGGTCATTGCCGATGAAGAGCACGATCCGTCCTACAAGCAGCAGGAGGGCTGGCGCTATTCGGCGCGCGATCTGGCGGTATGGCGGGCGCGGGAACTCGGTGTGCCACTGGTGCTCGGCTCCGCGACGCCTTCGCTGGAAACAATCGAGAATGCGCACAGCGGTCGCTATACCCGCCTGGTGCTGGCTTCGCGCACCGGCGCCGCCGGCCAACCGCGGGTTTCCCTGATCGATCTGCGCCAGCACGCTGCGCGCGAAGGCCTGACCCAGCCCCTGCTGGCGGCGATTCGTCGCCATCTGGACGCCGGTGGCCAGGTGCTGATCTACCTCAACCGGCGCGGCTATGCCCCGGTGCTGATGTGCCCTGCCTGCGGCCACGTGCTGGAGTGCAAACGTTGCGATGCCCGCATGGTGCTGCACCAGCAGCGTGGCCAGCTCGCCTGTCATCACTGCGGCAGTGAACGCCCGGTGCCCGCCGCCTGCCCCGACTGTGCCGGTGAACTCAAGGCGGTCGGACAGGGCACCGAGCGCCTGGAACGGGCGCTGGCGGCGGCTTTTCCCGACCAGCAGATCGAACGCATCGATCGTGACACGACCCGCCGGCGCGGCGAGATCGAGCGTCGGCTCAACCGCGTGCGCAAGGAGGAGGCGCGCATCCTGATGGGCACGCAGATGCTCACCAAGGGCCACGACTTTCCGCGCGTCACGCTGGTCGGCATCGTTGATGCGGACCAGGGTCTGTTCGGCAGCGACTTCCGCAGCGCCGAGCGCCTGGCGCAGTCCTTCATCCAGGTGGCCGGCCGGGCGGGCCGGGCCGAGCATCCCGGCGAGGTCTGCCTGCAGACGCTGTTCCCCGAGCATCCGCTGCTGCGCGTGCTGATCAGCGAGGGCTATGCGCAGTTTGCGACGCTCGCGCTGGAGGAGCGGCGGCAGGCGGGGTGGCCGCCCTTTGCCTGTCTCGCACTGCTGCGGGCCGAGGCGAGCCAGCGTCCCCAGGTATTCAGCTTCCTGCAGGCCGCTGCTGCGCTCGCCCGCGAGCACGCGCCAGCCGGGCTGAACGTACTCGGCCCGGCAGCAGCGCCGATGGAAAGACGTGCCGGGCGCTATCGCGGTCAGTTGCTGCTGCAGGCCACCTCGCGCCGCGAGCTGCAGCAACTGCTGCCCGCATGGCGCGCGGCCGTTGCCAGCATCGAATCACAGCGTCGGGTGCGCTGGAGTCTCGATGTCGATCCGGTCGATCTCTTCTGACCTGCAGCCAGTGAAGCACCGGAGCGCTGCAACCGGCTAGAATCACCGCCATTCCCCGCCGACAATTTTCGTTATGCAGATTACAGCCCACATCGCGCAGGTCCTGTGCAGCGCGCTAGCCTGGCCGGCCGATCGCCGCGTGCAGATCGAAGCGGCCCTGACCACGCCACCGAATCTGGCGCTCGGCGATTGCGCGTTCCCCTGCTTTCAGCTGGCAAAGGAGCTGCGCACTGCACCAAACCGGATTGCGCAGGGGCTGGCGGAGAAGATCCAGCCAGACCGCCTGATTGCCAGTGCCGTGGCCGAAGGGCCTTACCTCAACCTGTTTCTGAACCGGCGCAATGCGCTCGGCCAGGTGCTGGGCGAGATCCGCGAGAGTCCCTCGACCTGGGGTCGCACCGACCTGGGCCAGGGACAGATGCTGGTGCTCGATTTCTCCGCACCGAACATCGCCAAGCCCTTTCACTTCGGTCACCTGCGCTCGACCAACATCGGCGCCGATCTGGCGCGGATCTTCGCCTTCCAGGGCTGGGAGGTGCTGCGCAAGAACTACCTGGGTGACTGGGGCACGCAATTCGGCTTCGTGATCTACGCCTGGCAGAAGTGGGGTGACGAACAGGCGCTGGAAGCACGCGCGATCGATTACCTGGTCGAGTTGTACATCCGCGCCAACCGCGAGAGCGAGCAGGATCCCTCGGTCCGCGAGCAGGCGCGCAGCCTGTTCCTGCGTCTGGAGCAGGGCGATGCGGAGATCCGGGCGCTGTGGGCGCGCTTTCGCGCGCTGTCGCTGGAGGGTTTCACGCGTACTTATACGCGGCTTGGCGTCAGCTTCGATTCCTACGATGGCGAGTCGGCGATCAACGACAAGGTGCAGCCGGTGATCGAGCGCTTCCTCAAGGCCGGCGTGGCGAAGGAGTCACTCGGTGCAATCGTGGTCGAGGTGTCCGACGTGCTGGGCCGTGACATCGCGCCCTGCATGCTGCAGAAATCCGACGGTGCATCGACCTATGCCGCGCGCGACTGCGCCGAGGCCATCGACCGCTGGGAGCGCTACGAGTTTGGTGCCAATCTCTACGTGGTCTCGCGGCAGGAAGACCACTTTGCCCAGG
>JAUPLK010000177.1 GCA_030836925.1 Pseudomonadota bacterium | reverse complement strand
TGACGCCTTGCGTCAGCGGCGAAGCTGAGTAGCCGGTCACTGTTTTTGGTCACGTTCTAAAAGGATAATCTTCGCCGGGGTGGCTCTCAGGGCAGTGGGTTCAGACATGCAGTCACGGGGCTACGATTTTGCCGGCCAGGCGCTTGCGCATTTGCGCAGCGCCCGTCCCGTGCTGGTGTCAACGCTGCTGCTGTCCGGTCTGCTCCTGCTGCTTTCGTCCCTGGCTCTGCCCGCTGAAGCAGCGCAGAAGAAAAGCGCTGGCAAAAACACGACTTCCACCAAGGTATATCGCTGGGTCGATGCCGATGGCACGGTTCACTACAGCGACCAGATCCCGCCCGAACAGGCGCCGGCCGACCGGCAGGTCCTCAATCAATACGGTGTACCGATCCGTGCCGAGCAGGGCGCGATGTCGCAGGCTGAACGTGATGCAGAGAAACGCGCTGAGGCCGAAAGGGAAGCGGCACGTGCGGCAGCCGAGCGTGATGCCGTCCTGCTGAGCACCTATCTCTCGGTTGACGAGATCGAGGCGCTGCGCAACCGGCGCGTGGAACTCATGCAGGGACAGATCTCGCTGACCGAAAACTATCTGCTCAGCCTCGGTGACAAGCTGGAAAAACTGCAGAAGGAAGCGAGCGCCTTCAAGCCCTACAGCCAGGACCCCGAGGCAGAACCCATCGATGCAGCACTCGCACAGGAACTGTCGGACACGCTCGATTCGATTTCGCTTTACGAAAAGACCCTGCTGGATACGCGCATCCGGCAACAGCGTCTGGTCGGTGAATTCGATGCGGCGATTGCCCGCTTCAAGGAACTCAAAGCCCCCTGAAGCCGTGCCGGGATGTGCCTGGTCTAATTCCGGCCGGTATGGCCAAAACCGCCGGCACCGCGCGACGATGCGCTGAATTCCTCCACCACTTCGAACGCCGCCTGCACCACCGGCACGAACACCATCTGCGCCAGCCGTGTGCCGGGTTCGATTTCGAAGGCCTCACTGCTGCGGTTCCAGATCGACACCATGATCTGCCCCTGGTAATCGGAGTCGATCAGTCCGACCAGGTTGCCGAGCACGATGCCGTGTTTGTGGCCAAGTCCCGAGCGCGGCAGGATCACTGCAGCCAGCTTCGGATCGGCGATGTGGATGGCCATGCCGGTGGACACCAGCACCGTCTGGCCGGGAGCCACCTCAAGCGGCGCGTCGATACAGGCGCGGAGGTCAACGCCGGCCGAACCCGCCGTTGCGTATTCCGGCAGGGGAAATTCGCGGCCCAGCCGCGGATCGAGGATGCGCAGTCTGATTTGCATGCAAAATCTCAGTTGCCGAAGGACACGACGCGGGGCGCACGCGCTGCCCGGTAGCGGGCCGCGACGATGCAGATGATCTGTCGCGCCAGTTCGAGCTTGGACATGCGCGACAGTTCTTCAACACCATCGCGCCAAAGCACCATGGCACTGTTGTCGTCTTCGTCAAAACCCAGCCGCGCGCCCACCAGGTTGGCGACGATCATGTCGAGGTGCTTGCGCTCGAGCTTCTGCCGGGCGTATTCCTCGAGTCGTTCGGTCTCGGCGGCAAAGCCGACGGTAAACGGTGGTTTCGGCAGTGCTGCTATCGTGGCGAGCAGATCCGGCGACTTGCTCATCTCCAGCAACAGGCGGTCACTGTGTTTCTTGATCTTCTGCGGGGCGGCCTCGGGCCGGTAATCGGAAATCGCCGCTGCACCGATGTAGATGTCCATGCCATCGACACAGCCGAGCGCTGCATCACACATCTGCCCGGCCGTCTCCACATCGGTGCGATGCACACCGCGCGGCGTCGGGATGTTTACCGGACCGGCAACCAGCGTGACTTCGGCGCCCGCCTCCAGCGCTGCCTGTGCGACGGCAAAGCCCATCTTCCCGGAGCTGCGATTGCTGATGAAGCGCACCGGATCGATCGGCTCCCGGGTCGGACCGGCGGTGACCAGTACCTTCAAGCCGGTCAGCAATCCGCGGACTGAAGCGCGGCCTTCGTGCTGTGCCGCTGCCGCCAGCCAGGCCTCGGCAAGTTCCGACGGCTCCACCATCCGGCCCGGACCGATGTCGCCGCAGGCCTGGCTGCCGACCGCAGGACCGATGCAGCGCACACCGCGCGATTCCAGCGTCGCCCGGTTGGCCTGGGTGGCGGGATGCCGCCACATGACCTGGTTCATGGCCGGGGCCAGCAGGATCGGTGCTTCGCTGGCCAGGCACAGGGTGCTGAGCAGGTTGCCGGCGGCACCCGCGGCGAGCTGCGACATGAAGTGCGCGGTTGCGGGCGCAACCAGGATGTAATCAGCCCAGCGTGCCAGTTCGATGTGGCCCATCGCCGCCTCGGCCTCGGCATCCCAGAGATCGACACGCACCGGGTGACCGGAGACCGCCTGGAAGACGGTCGGCGTGATCAGCCGGGCCGCACTGGCAGTCATCACCACCTGCACTTCGGCACCTGCATCCTGCAGACGCCGCACGACATCGGGGCTCTTGTAGGCGGCGATACCGCCGGTAACACCGAGCAGAATCCGTCTTTTTTTCAATTGACCCAAGGGGCCGGCCTGACGCGGGAGGACAGACGCAAAGATTACCGCAAAGCGAAAGCAGTCGCGGTGCTTTGTCCATGAGGCGCGCAGTTTTGCAGCTGGTTCCGGGCATCTGCAAAACCGAGAATGCGCTGGTCATGCATCACTCCATAAAAGACTGGCCGGCGCTGGAACGACCCCGCGAACGCCTGGCGCACGCGGGGCCGGCGCACCTTTCGGATGCCGAACTGCTCGCCGTCATGCTGGGCCGCGGTACAGCCGGTGTCTCGGCGCTCGATCTGGCCCGCCAGCTGCTCTCGCAGTTCGGCGGCATGCGCGGCGTGCTGAATGCGCGGCCCAGCGAACTGGAAGCCCTGCGCGGTGTCGGGCCCGGCAAATCGGCACTGCTGACGGCGGCCCGCGAGTGCTGCTGCCGCTACATGGGCGAGAAACTGGCACCGGGCCGGGCCATCGCCGCACCAGCCGACAGCCAGGATTTCCTGCTCGCCCGCCTGCGCGACCGCAGCTACGAGGTGTTCTGCTGCATTTTTCTGGACAACCGCCACCGGGTACTGGCCTTCGAGGAACTATTCCGCGGCACGATCGACAACACCACGGTCTATCCGCGCGAGGTGGTCAGGCAGGCCCTGCACCGCAATGCGGCCGCCGTGATCCTCGCCCACAACCATCCCTCCGGCATCCCCGAACCGAGCGATGCTGACCGGCTGATCACCCGCCGGGTCCGCGACGCCCTCGAACTGATCGATGTCCGGCTGCTCGACCACATGGTGATCGGCGACGGCAGCTGCGTATCGCTGGCCAGCCGGGGCATGCTCTAGATGCACCCTGCCCTTGCCACGGGACCCGTCGCGCTGGTATAAAGCGTGCCCTTCTGCCATACGGCGGCTTTTACAAGCCGTTGACTTAATAGAGGTTTGCCATGTCCCGCGTCTGTCAGGTAACCGGAAAGCGCCCGGTCTACGGGAATACCGTGTCCCACGCCAACAACAAGAAGCGACGCCGGTTCCTGCCAAACCTGCACACCCATCGTTTCTGGCTGGAGAGCGAAAAGCGTTTCATCAGCCTGCGCGTTTCGAACAACGGGCTGCGCACGATCGACAAGCTCGGCATTGAAACAGTTCTGGAGCAGATGCGCGCCAAGGGCGAGCAGGTCTGAAGGTAAGCAGCGATGGCCAAATCAATTCGTGACAAGATCAAACTGGTGTCCAGCGCGGATACCGGCCACTACTACACCACCACCAAGAACAAGCGCACGCACCCGGAAAAGCTGCAGACCAACAAGTACGATCCGGTCGTCCGCAAGCACGTGGCCTACAAAGAAGCCAAGATCAAGTAAGGCCTGCAGTCGCTACCTCGCGGGCAGCCCCATGCCCGAATTGCCTGAGGTAGAAACCACCCGGCGCGGCATCGCGCCCTGGCTCGAAGGGCAGCGCATCGCGCGCCTGATTACCCGGGTACCCGCATTGCGCTGGCCGATTCCGGCCGCGCTGCCCGAATACCTGGCTGGTGCCGAAGTACGCGCCGTGCAGCGACGGGCCAAGTACCTGCTGCTGTGTACCGATCGCGGTACCGCACTCCTGCATCTCGGCATGTCCGGCAGCCTGCGCGTGCTGCACGACCCGCCGGCACCTGGCCGGCATGATCATTTCGACCTGGTCACCGCAGCCGGCGTGGTGATCCGCTTCAACGATCCACGCCGCTTCGGCGCGCTGCTCTGGACGGCAACCGATCCGGCAACTCACCCCCTGCTGGCCCCGCTCGGTCCCGAACCGCTCGGTACCGGGTTCGACACCGCCTGGCTGCTGGCACACTGCCAGGGGCGAAAAGTCGCCATCAAGCCGCACATCATGAATGGGCAGATCGTCGTGGGTGTGGGCAACATCTATGCGAGCGAAGCGCTGTTTCGCGCCGGGATCCACCCCGCCCGTGCCGCCGGTCGTCTG
>JAUPLK010000176.1 GCA_030836925.1 Pseudomonadota bacterium | reverse complement strand
GTCTTCGAACTGGGTGATGGCATCCTCGGCGCCTATGGCGTCGAGGCCATCCTGCGCGATGCGGGCATCAGCGCCTCGCTGTCGAGCCTGGTGCTCTGCGCCAACGACCCGGTCGCGGCCTGGGGCGGCGTGAAACTGCTGCGCGAGGATTTCGGCATCGAGCCGCACATCGTCACCGGCCCGGCCACGGACAACGATGTGGGCAAGGACATCATCGTGCAGCGCATGGGCGTGAAGGCCATCAACGCGGTCACCGAGTCGATGCAGATCGGCGATGAGGTCACCCGGCACCTGGGCCTGAAGCTGACATGAGCGAGCGGATTCCCACGCTGATCGTCGGCGGCACCGGCTATGTGGCCGGCGAACTGCTGCGCCTGGTGGCCGGGCACCCGCAGCTCGACCTGCACGGCGTGTCCTCGGAAACGGCAGCCGGGACTTCGGTGAGCGCGGCCTTCCCGCACCTGTCGCCCGTGCTGAAAGCGGAAGGCTTCATCACCCAGGCCGATCTCGCCGCACGCATGACGGCACCGCGGATGGCGCTGTTCGCAGCGGCACCGCATGCCGTCAGCGCCGGCGTGATCGCGACCTTGCTGGAAGCCGCAGCGGCGCGGCAGTGCCAGCTCACGGTCGTGGATGTGTCGTCGGATTTCCGTTTCAAAGACGCCGCCGCTTTCCAGGCCGTGTACAAGACCCCGCACGGTGCACCGGAACTGCTGCCACTGTTCACTTGTGCGCTGCCCGAGCATGTCAGCGGCATCCCGGGCCCGCACGTCGGCCATCCCGGCTGCTTCGCGACCTCGATGCTGGCCGGCATGGTGCCGATGCTCAAGCTCGGACTCTGCGAAGCGCAGATCTATGCCACCGGCATCACCGGCAGCACCGGCGCTGGCCGCACACCGACCGCCACCACGCATCATCCCGAGCGGCACTCGAACCTGTTTGCCTACAACCCGCTCCGGCACCGGCACGCCCCGGAAGTCGTGCAGATCTGTGCGCAGCTCACCGGTGTTGCCCCGGAACTCGCCTTCGTGCCGCATTCCGGGCCCTTCGCACGCGGCATACACATGACCTTGCAGGCACGCCTGAAATCGCCGCAGACCAGTGACCAGCTGCGCGACCAGCTGGCCGGCTTCTATGCCGGCTGCGAATTCGTGCGGGTGGTCGACGGCCTGCCACGCGTCAAGGACGTGGCCGGCAGCAACTACTGCCATATCGGCGTGGAAAGCTCGGGAAACAGCGTGGCCGTGATGGTGACCATCGACAATCTCATCAAGGGCGCTGCCGGTGGCGCGGTCCAGTGGATGAATCGCCTGCTCGGCCTGCCGGAGACAGCCGGCCTCAATGCCCCTGCACCTGGCTGGATCTGAAGCGCATGAGCACAGCACAACAATCCGAAGCGCGGCACCTGCTGCAGGTCTATGCGCAACTGCCGATCGAACCCGACTCGGCGGAAGGCGTCTACCTGCACTGCGGGTCGCGGCGGATCATCGACTTCTACGGCGGTCACGCCGTGGCGGCGCTCGGCTACGCTCACCCGGACCTGCTCGCCACCCTGCGCCGGCAGGCCGAAAACATGTACTTCCAGAGCAACGCAGTCGCGCTCGAAGTCCGCGCGCAGGCAGCCGACGCGCTGGTCAGCATTGCACCGCCCGGACTCAGCCGCGTGTTCTTCGTCAACAGCGGCGCGGAAGCGAACGAGAACGCATTGCGCATCGCCTGCCGGACCACCGGCCGCGCGCGGGTGCTGGCGCTGGAACACGGATTCCACGGCCGGACCGCGGCGAGCGCAGCCGTGACATGGGGTGCCGCGAAGAGCTGGTACGGCTTTCCGCGCGCGCCCTTCGATGTGGACTTCATCCCGCGCGATGACATCGCGAAGGCCGAGGCACTCATCGATGGCACGACGGCAGCCGTCATCATCGAAGTGGTGCAGGGCCTCGCCGGTGCCTACGACCTCGATCCCGCCTTTGTGGCGGCCGTCGCTGCTGCCTGCAAGCGGCATGGCGCGCTGCTGATCGTCGACGAAGTACAGAGCGGTGTGGGCCGGACCGGTGCCGCGTTCGCGGCGGAACTCTACGGGCTGCAACCGGACCTGCTGACCACGGCCAAGGCGCTGGGCGGCGGCTTTCCCTGCAGCGCACTGCTGCTCACGGAAGACCTGGCGGCACAGCTCAAGTCCGGCGACCTGGGCACGACCTTCGGCGGCGGCCCGATGGCCTGCGCGCTGGTCAGCACGGTGATCGAGGTGATCAAGCGCGACCGGCTGCTGGAAAACGTGCGCACGCTGTCGGCCGAACTGCAGAAATCCGCCATCACTGGCCCGGTCACCGGGGTGCAGGGCCGCGGTTTCCTGCTCGGCCTGCGCTGCAAGCGGCCGGCGAAAGACGTGCAGGCCGCGCTGCTTGCGCGCGACATACTGGTGGGCACCAGTTCGGACCCGGCCGTGGTCCGTCTGCTGCCGCCGCTGACACTCGAGCGCCAGCACGTGCAGACACTCTGCGCGGCGCTGGCTGACATAGGCTGAACAAGGGAAGATCCATGGCTCTCAAGGTATTCAACGACCTCGCCGAACTGAGCATTCCGGAAGTCGAATCGCTGCTCAAGCTCGCCCGTCGCCTGCAGACAAAGCCGGAGCCGCAGGCGCTGGCCGGCAAGGTGCTCGCGCTCCTGTTCCTGAGCCCCTCGCTGCGCACGCTGTCCTCGTTCCAGGCGGCGATGATCCGCCTCGGCGGCGGCTCCTTCGTGATCTCGCCGGACATGTCGATCCACGGCCTGGAAACGCGCTCGGGCATCGTCATGGACGGCGTGGCCGCAGAACACCTGCGCGAAGCGATCCCGGTGATCAGCTCCTATGGCGATGCGCTGGGCATCCGTGCCTTTGCCAACCGCGTGAGCCTGGCCGACGACCTGGCCGACAAGGAATTCATGGCGATGCGCGAGCTGGCCAGCGTACCGCTCATCAACATGGAGTCGGCCATCCAGCATCCCTGCCAGAGCCTGGCGGACTGGAAGACCATGGACGAGCTCGGCATCCCCAAGCAGGGCGGCAAGTTCGTGCTGTCCTGGTCCTGGCACCCGAAGGCGCTGCCGCTGGCCGTGCCCTCCGCCACGCTGCACATGGCGGCAATGCGCGGCATGGACGTGACGGTGGTGCGCCCGGATGGTTTTGCGCTGCCGCCCTCCATCATGGCCAAGGCCGAACAGGCGGCAAAGCTGTCCGGCGGTTCGGTACGCGAGACGGACGAGCGCGCCGAGGCCTACGAGGGTGCGCACGTGATCTACGCGAAGGAATGGGCATCGACACGGCACTACGGCGATCGCGTCGGCGACCAGAAGCTGCGCGAGCAGCTGCAGGACTGGATCGTCGATGAGCCCTGCTTCGCCAGGGCGCAGCCGGATGCACGCTTCATGCACTGTCTGCCGGTGCGGCGGGGTGTCGCCGTGACTGACCGCATCCTCGACGGCCCGCGCAGCGTGGTGATCCACGAAGCGCAGAACCGCATGTGGGGACAGATGGCCGTGGTGTACCAGATGATGGGCCCCGGCGCCTGACAACAGCTACCAGCAGGAACACGAGCATGCAGAACTCTCACCAGCGCGACGTCATCGTCTCGGCCCTGAAGCACGCGGCGCCCTACATCCGCCTCTACAAGAAGAAGATCTTCGTGTTGAAGGCGGGTGGAGAGGTGTTTGCGTCGGACTCGGCCACGCATCATCTTCTGGAGCAGGTCGCCCTGCTGCACCAGGTCGGCATCCGGGTCGTGCTGGTACACGGTGGCGGCCCGCAGTCCACCGAACTCGCGCAGGCACTCGGCGTGCCGACGCGCATGGTCGGCGGTCGCCGGGTGACCGACAAAGAGACCCTCGATGTCAGCACCATGGTCCTGAACGGCCAGGTCAACACGCGCATCGTGGCCGCCTGCCGCGAACTGCATCTGCCGGCCGTCGGCCTCAGCGGTGTCGATGGCGGCCTGATCAAGGCGCACAAGCGGCCGCCGGTGAATGTGGAAGGACACGATGGCGGACCGGTCGATTTCGGTTTCGTGGGCGACATCGATTCCGTCAATCCGGATGTGATAAAGGCGCAACTCGACAACGGCCTGGTGCCGATCGTCAGCCCGCTGTCGGCAGATGACTCCGGCACGGTACTGAACATCAACGCCGATACCGTCGCGGCAGCGCTGGCAACGGCGCTGGGTGCCTCCAAGCTGATCCTGACCATGGGTGCGCCGGGCATTCTCGAAGATCGCAATGACCCCTCCTCGCTGGTCTCCTATCTGGACCTCGATGATCTGGAGGAGCTGCGCAAGAACGGTTCACTCGCCGAGGGCATGCTGCCGAAGGCGCGCGCCATCGAAGCGGCGGTGCGTGGCGGCGTGCCGCGCGTGCACCTGATTTCCTACAAGGTCCGCGACAGCCTGCTGCTGGAGATCTTCACCAATGAAGGCACCGGCACGCTGGTGGTCGAGGATACCGACACGCTGACGCCTGAAGAGCAGGAAGCCGGC
>JAUPLK010000175.1 GCA_030836925.1 Pseudomonadota bacterium | reverse complement strand
CCGGTTTTCAACCGGTGCATCGCTGACAAACTGGGCAGCCAGCGCCAGACACAACAGCGCGACCGCTGCCGCAGTGACGCTGCAGACGGTGTCCTGCCAGAAGACGGTGCCGGCAGGGGCAAACCAGAGCACCACCGCCAGCACAGCGACGACCAGCAGCCAGAACAAACGCAGCAACCAGCTGACCAGCCCCGGCATGGAACGCTCGTAAGGTCCACGCAACAGGCGGTGCAAAAGCTGATACCAGCTGTAGAGCAGGAAAATCTGCGTGCCCCAGGCGAGCAGCGCGAAATGCGGGATGGTTCCTGCCTGGCCCGAGCGGGCGAACAGCAAACCCCAGACGACACCGCCGACGACCACGCCGAGGATCTGCTTGCGCAGCAATACCCCGCCACCGCTGAGCAACACATAGGCGCCGACCAGCGCATAGGACAGCGCGACCAGGCTGGCCCATAGCGTTGTATTGAATAATGCGGCAGTCACCCGGCCATCATAATGCCTGCTGACTCATATAGTTAGCAGGCAATCGATGAATCCATCACAGCACTGGAAGTGCCGCGAAGGCTGGTGGCCGCCGGAGCGGCCTGCGCCAGAATCAGGAAAAATGGCGTCCCCACGGGGATTCGAACCCCGGTTACCGCCGTGAAAGGGCGATGTCCTAGGCCTCTAGACGATGGGGACGTTCTGGCTGGCTAACGGGTATTGGAAGTAATTGGTGGAGCTAGTCGGGATCGAACCGACGACCTCTTGCATGCCATGCAAGCGCTCTCCCAGCTGAGCTATAGCCCCACACGGCTGGCGGGGGAATCTACGCGACCCCTCCCAAGACTGTCAAGGAAAGTTGCGGGACGGCCCGGCATTCACGCCATTGCCCGTTCGGACGACCGGCTCAAACAACTGGTGGACACCCCTTAGTGACAACCCTTAGTGGAAACCCCAAGCGGATATCCCCGTATTTCTCGCTGGTCAGAGCGGGCTGACACTCAGCAGCAGATGGAAGGGAATGAGTCAACCGGTTTTTCTGTGCAGTTGAGTTGAAGGAGAAGTCAGATGCCTAAACACAAGTCGATTCCCGACCAGTTACGGCTGGCAGCACTGCCGGTCGCCCTGGCCGGGCTGCTTAACGTCGCCTACGCCCAGGAGACCGCCCCCACCGCGCCAGCAATGACCGCGGAGGAGAAGGCGATTGGCAAGCGCATCTACTTTGAACGCTGCGCGGGCTGTCATGGCGTGCTGCGCAAGGGCGCAACCGGCAAGAACCTGCAGCCGGAATGGTCGAAGCAGATGCCGGATGGCTCAACCCAAACCGGCGGCACCCTGAAGCTGGGGACCAACCGGCTCGAAAAAATCATTGCCATGGGTACCGAGGGCGGGATGGTCAACTACGACGACATCCTCACCAAGGAAGAGATCAACATCATGGCGCGTTACATCCAGAACGTGCCGGATGTGCCGCCCGAGTTCAGCCTGGCCGACATGCGGGCCTCGTGGAAGCTGCTGGTACCGGTTGACCAGCGTCCGACGAAGCAGATGAACAAGGTGAACCTCAAGAACGTCTTCGGCACCACGCTGCGCGATACGGGCAAGCTGGCGCTGATTGACGGCGACACCAAGGAAATCTGGCAGATCCTCGACACCGGCTATGCGGTCCACATCTCGCGCCTGTCGGCTTCGGGGCGCTATGTCTACACCGTGGGCCGCGACGGTCTCATCACCCTGATCGACCTCTGGTTCGAGAAGCCGACCACGGTGGCAACCATCAGGATCGGTTCCGATGCCCGTTCGGTTGATACCTCCAAGTTCAAGGGCTACGAGGACAAGTACCTGATCGGTGGCTCCTACTGGCCACCCCAGTACTCGATCATGGCCGGCGACACCCTGGAGCCGATCAAGGTCGTCTCGACCCGCGGCATGACCGTCGATGGTGAATACCATCCCGAACCGCGCGTGGCGTCCATTGTCTCCTCGCACATCAAGCCGGAGTGGGTCGTCAACGTAAAGGAAACCGGGCAGATCCTGCTGGTGGACTACAGCGACATCAAGAACCTGAAAACCACCACCATCGAGTCCGCCAAGTTCCTGCATGACGGCGGCTGGGACGCCTCCAAGCGCTACTTCCTGGTTGCAGCCAACGCCTCGAACAAGGTCGCGGCAGTCGACACCAAGACCGGCAAGCTCGCCGCCCTGGTCGAGACGAAGAAGATCCCCCACCCCGGTCGCGGTGCCAACTTCATGCACCCGAAGTACGGTCCGGTCTGGGCAACGGGTCATCTTGGCGATGCCGTGGTCTCGCTGATCTCCACGCCATCCGAGAAGAAGGAACACCAGCAGTACAAGCAGTACAACTGGAAAGTGGTGGAGGAACTGCCGATGGCGGGTGCGGGCAACCTGTTCGTGAAGACCCACCCGAAGTCCACGCATCTCTGGACCGACCTGCCGATGAATCCCGAGCGTGAAAACACCGAATCGGTTTATGTCTTTGACCTGAAAGACCTGTCCAAGGCCCCGGTGAAGATCGATGTCGCGAAGGACTCCGGACTGCCGGTCACCAAGGCACTGCGCCGCGCCGTGCACCCGGAATACAACGAGGCCGGCGACGAGGTGTGGATCTCGCTCTGGGGCGGCAAGACCGATCAGTCCGCGATCGTGGTCTATGACGACAAGACGATGAAGGTCAAGAAGGTGATCACCGACCCGCAGATGATCACGCCGACTGGCAAGTTCAACGTCTGGAATACGCAGTACGACATCTATTGATAGCCGTGCATTGACCATGAACACCCCGGGGGCCCAGTGCCCCCGGGGCTTTTCAGACCCGGATTCGTAACGGATTTTCTATGTCAAGCAACGATCTCTCCACCGATGGACTCTGGCGCCGCCTGCGCCGGCCCAGCCTCAAATACTCATTGCTGACCCTGCTGTTTACCGGCTTCGTCGCCGGCATCATGTTCTGGGGTGGCTTCAACACGGTGGTCGAAGCCACCAACGAAGAGCAGTTCTGCATCGGTTGTCACGAGATGCGCGACAACGTCTACCAGGAGTACAAGGAGACCATTCACTACAGCAACCGCACCGGTGTGCGGGCCATCTGCTCGGACTGTCATGTACCGAAGGAATGGACCCACAAGATGATCCGCAAGGTCAAGGCAACCCGCGAACTGTATGGCAAGGTTGTGGGCACCATCGACACGCGCGAGAAATTCGAAGCGAAGCGCCTGACACTCGCCCGGCGCGAGTGGGCGCGCATGAAAGCCAACGACTCGCTGGAGTGCCGCAACTGTCACAGCCTGGCAAGCATGGACACCACAAAACAGAAGCAGCGCGCGCGCAAACAACACGAATTTGCCATTGAAGACGGCAATACCTGCATCGATTGCCACAAGGGTATTGCACACCACAAGCCGGCAAACATGACAGAGGCCGACGCGGGATAGACCCCGTCGGCTGCCGATTCGTTTTACACTGAACCACTCATGCTGATCAGCAACTTGAGGACACCAACCATGCGCAAACTGATGACCATTTCAGCCACGGGCCTGCTGCTTGGACTAAGCGCCAGCGCTGCGCTGGCTGCGCCAGACTGGAGCAAGGTACCCGCAAAAGAAATCACCCTGCTCTACCCCGGTGTATCGCCCATCGAATGGATCATGACGGGTACCGAACACGGTGGCGCCCGCGGCATCAAGAAAGGCGAAACCTGCGCCGGTTGCCATGACGAGGAAACCGCGGACATGGGCCAGAAAATGGCCAGCGGCCAGAAGATCGAGCCCAGCCCGATCAAGGGCAAGGCCGGCTCGATTCCGGTCAGCGTGCAGGCGGCCTATGATGCCGCCAACGTCTATCTGCGCTTCAGCTGGAAGCAGCCAGCTGGTGGTGCCGCAAAGCTGGACCCGGACAACCAGGTCAAGCTCGCCGTGATGCTGGAAGACAACAAGGTGGATCGCGCTGGCCAGTCCGGCTGCTGGGAGACCTGCCACAAGGACGTGCGCACCATGCCCGGCGTCACCGATGACAAGAAGACGAAGTACGTCGCTGGCGCTGACCTCAAGGCCGGCAAGTACTATGACCTGATGCAGTGGACCAGCAAGGGCGCAAAACATGACGGTTACGTGGCTGACAAGCGGGTCATGGACGGCGGCAAGGCGCTGATCGATGCCAAGGGCGAGAAAAAGGGTGACCAGTGGACTGTCACCTTCACCCGCAAGCTCGCTGGTGGCGGTGAAGGCGATATCGCGATGGCAGCAGGCAAGGCCTACAACTTCGGCTTCGCCATCCATGACGATTTCAGCAAGGGCCGCTATCACCAGGTATCGCTCGGATACACGCTGGGCCTCGGCGCCGAGGCCGATATCAAGGCCATGAAGCAGTAGAGCAATGCGTTACGGGCAACTCAGCGGGCTGGCGGGCAGACTACTGGTGCTGCTCGCCGCCCTGCCCCTGCAGGCCGGCGCAGATACGGCCGAGATCATCATCCGCGACTACAGGTATCAGCCGGCTGAACTGACCATCCCGACCGGCAC
>JAUPLK010000174.1 GCA_030836925.1 Pseudomonadota bacterium | reverse complement strand
CTGACGATATACCGCCACCGCCCGTCATACGCGATACGGCGGCCAACGATGACAAGAACGACGACAGCGACAGCGACGACAGCGACAGCGAAACAGCGGATGAACCCGAGGATCAGGGTCCCGATCCGGTCGAGGCTGACAAGCGACTGCAGTCGATCTTTCGCCGCCACAAGCGCGTGCTCACCGACCTCGACAAGGCCGGAAGCAAGGACAAGAAGGTACAAAAGGGCCGCGAAAAGCTGGCAGCTGAGGTCATGGAACTCAAGCTCGCGCCCAAGCTGTTTGATCAACTGACCAATTCCCTGCGCGATACGGTTGCCAGCATCCGCAACCAGGAACGCAAGATCATGCAGTTCTGCGTTCGCGACTGCGGCATGCCGCGCAAGGATTTTCTGGCCAGCTTCCCGGCAAACGAAACCAACCTGAAGTGGGTCGACAAGCACATCAAGGCGAAGCGCAAATACTCTTCCGCACTGCTCAAGATGCAGGAGGAGATCCAGAAGTCACAGAAACGCCTTCAACAGATCGAGACTGAAGTCCATCTGTCGATCCCGGAAATCAAGGAGATCAACCGGGAAATGTCGATCGGCGAAGCCAAGGCCCGGCGCGCCAAGAAGGAGATGGTCGAGGCCAACCTCCGCCTCGTCATCTCGATTGCAAAGAAATACACGAATCGCGGCCTGCAGTTCCTGGACCTGATCCAGGAAGGCAATATCGGCCTGATGAAGGCGGTGGACAAGTTCGAGTATCGGCGCGGTTACAAATTCTCGACCTATGCAACGTGGTGGATCCGACAGGCAATCACCCGTTCCATTGCCGACCAGGCGCGCACGATCCGCATCCCTGTACACATGATCGAAACGATCAACAAGCTCAACCGCATCTCGCGACAGATGCTGCAGGAAATGGGCCGCGAGCCCACACCCGAAGAACTCGCTGTCCGCATGGACATGCCGGAAGACAAGGTCCGCAAGGTACTCAAGATCGCCAAGGAACCGATCTCGATGGAAACCCCGATCGGTGACGACGAGGACTCGCATCTGGGCGATTTCATCGAAGATACCGCGGTGTTCTCGCCGATCGAGGCCGCAACCATCGAGAGTCTCAAGGAAACCACGCACAACGTGCTGGCTGGCCTGACGCCGCGCGAAGCAAAGGTGCTGCGCATGCGCTTCGGCATCGACATGAACACCGACCATACCCTCGAAGAAGTCGGCAAGCAGTTCGATGTGACCCGCGAACGCATCCGTCAGATAGAGGCGAAGGCACTGCGCAAGCTGCGCCATCCCTCGCGCAGCGACCAGCTGCGCAGCTTCCTGATCGAAGACTGAGCAACACACCCGCCTGGGCAAGCCCGAAGGCTTGCTCAGGCGGGATAGATCTCGCTGATCGGAACTGACCGGCCGTCGCTCTGCACGATCCGACAGTGGTGGCGTCGCAACTGTCGCGCTTCCGGAACCCCGCAGGAGTGCGCGATCACGTTGACTTCCTTTTCCATGTTCTGCTGGTAACGCGCCACGCGCCGGGCCTTGTCTTCCGGCACCAGACCACGTTGCAGTCTCTCATCGTGCGTGGTGATACCCGTCGGGCAGGTATTCTTGTTGCAATGGAGCGACTGGATACAGCCGAGTGCGAACATGAAGCCGCGGGCCGATGTCACGAAATCCGCACCGGCACACAGCGCAAGCGCAACATTGGCAGGGGTCGTCAGCTTGCCACTGGCAATCAGGCGAGTCCGCTCCTTCAGACCATGCCGGCGCAGCAGGTCGGCAACCAGCGGCAAACTTTCGCGGATTGGCAGGCCGACATTGTCGATCAGCGCCATGGGTGCTGCGCCCGTACCCCCATCGCCCGAATCGATGGTGATGAAGTCGGGAGCACTCTCGATGCCGCGACGGCTGACTTCGTCAAACAGTTCATCGAGCCAGTCTGTCGAACCGATAACGGTCTTGAATCCGACCGGCTTGCCGCTGATTTCGCGCACCCTGTGAATGAAATCCAGCAACTCGACGTTGGTGGCAATCTCGACATGGCGGTTGGGACTCAGTGAATCCTGGCCAGCCGGAATGCCGCGAATTGCCGCTATCTCCGCCGTGACCTTGTCTCCAGGAAGGATGCCGCCCTTGCCTGGCTTCGCACCCTGGCTCAGCTTGATCTCGATCATGCGCACCTGTGCGTGTGCAGCCACCGCACGCAGACGCTCATCGTCGAGACGACTCGTGGCATCACGCACGCCATACTTGGCCGTGCCCATCTGGAACACGATATCCGCCCCACCCTCCAGGTGATAAGGCGCCAACCCGCCCTCCCCGGTGTTCAGCCAGCACCCCGCCGCGCGCGCACCACGCGAGAGCGCCTGCACAGCCGGCCGGGATATCGCCCCGAAACTCATCGCCGAGATGTGGAAGAACCGGTCCGTCGTATAGGGAGTCCGGCAATATGGCCCTATCGTCACCGCAGCAGGCGGCCGGACCTCCTCATCCAGCGCCGGGAACGGCGCATTGACAAAGATCGGCGTACCCACCGGACGCAGGTCGCGGGTCGACCCGAAGGCCACGGTGCTGTCGACACCCTTGGCCGCCCGGTATGCCCAGGCACGTTCGGCCCGGTTGAAGGGCAACTCCTCGCGATCCATCGCAAAGAAGTACTGGCGGAAAAATTCACCCAGGTTTTCAAAAATGTAGCGGAAGCGGCCAATGACCGGAAAATTGCGCCGGATCGCATGCCTGGTCTGCGTGATATCGATGACGTACATGACGGCAACTGCCAGCACGCCGGCGACGAATGCAAACACGAATGCATAAGTCAGCAGGTTCAGCAGCTCGCTGACAAAACTCATGGAGACCTCCTTCAGCGATTTTCCCGAAGTCGCCGTCGTGCCTTGCGCGTTTGCCGGCCGCTCAGCTTGCGCCACACCCGGCGAACTGACCGTGCGACCGCTTCGAACCTGGTCGGATGGTAGTAGGCACGATCCTCGGCAGAAATCAGATCATAACGGCGCCGGTACTTGAGCTTCACCCAGGCATTCAGGTCCATGCGACATACCTGCCGGAACAGCATGCCATTCAACCAGCCACCACGCTCGCTCCGCAGGACTGCGGAGCCAAAGTCCAGCAAGACCGGGCGGCCATCCGGGCTGATGAGGATATTGCCGCGGCGCTTGAGGTCGGCATGCGCAACACCGGCCGCATGCAGCGCCAAAATGGACCGCAGCAACTCACTGAAAAAGCGCTCGCGATCGGTCAGCGCTGCAGCGCTCTCGCGAAAAGGCTCGCCCTCCAGAAATTCGAGCAGCAGTCTGCGCTCCGCTTCCATGCCCAGACAGCGTGGCACCCCGGGAACATTTGCAAGGCGCTGATAGGCCGCGAACTCGCGGCGGAGCATCAGCCGACGCAGCCAGAGCGCAAACCCACGTCCCATCGCCTGCTTGACAACCACCTTGCCGGCATCGGTATCACGCAGCGCGACGACTCCCTGGTAGCCACGGCCCAGGAATTGCTCAGCTTGCGCCATCAGGCCGAAAACTCCGCAGGACCACGCTGACTCAACCGATCCGCATGCCGATCCAGGCAATGCAGATCAGCGTAAACACCAGCACGACGGGTTCAAGGTTCTGGCGCAGCGAAGTCATCAGCGACCAGTTGGCCGGCCCGCGGGGAATCAGCTTGCGGGGAATCACGGCAGGGACGGTGGCACTCCAGCGTTCCCAGGCTTCGCCGAAAATACGCTGCAGCTTGCGATCCTCATACTGGATCGCAACCGGGTAGTAGAACCACCAGAAAGCCACCGCGACCAGCGGCGCCCACCAGCGTGCGCAGGCTACCGTGAAGCCGATCAGGATCAGCAGATTGCCGGTGTATAGCGGGTGCCGAACGAGTGAGTACGGCCCATCAGTCGCCAGTTGCTTGTTCTTGACGATGAAACCCGAGGCATAAACCCGCAACAGGGAACCAGCTGCCACGCACAGCACACCGACCCAGAAAGCGGCCGGAAACGGCGTGGAAAAAAATGCAAAAACCGGCATCAGGGCCAGGCCAACCCCCTGCCGCATCACCTCCTGGTAACGCAACTCGCGCACCAGATGGGGAAGACCGGTCAATGGCGGCAGATCTGCTGTACGGCGGGCCATGCGTATTACCTGTGCTGTATATGTGCGACGCCAGTTTAGCTGCCCGACAGCGCCCGGGGCCAATCTGCGCGCTGACTGCTAGAATTGCCGCCGGTCGGGCCTGTAGCTCAGTTGGTTAGAGCGGCGGACTCATAATCCGTTGGTCCCAGGTTCAAGTCCTGGCGGGCCCACCAGATCAGAAACGAGAATGCCCGCCGACTCGCGTCGGCGGGCATTCGCAATAACCATACTGACGAGGCGCTGACGAGTACCGGAATCTCCGGTCGTCAACTGAACTCCTCAGTAGCGGGGTCCGCGCGGACCACGGCCGCCACCATCGCGGCCGCCGCCACCACCACCGTAACCACCGCCGCCTTCGCGGCCACCACCACCACCGTAGCCGCCACCGCCACCATAACCGCCGCCGCCCTCGCGGCCGCC
>JAUPLK010000173.1 GCA_030836925.1 Pseudomonadota bacterium | reverse complement strand
TCCTTCGCCGAATGGGCCCACCGCGGCACGCCGACGGTACTCGGCGCTGCTTCCGGTGCCGTTGCCGGACTGGTGGCGGTGACGCCGGCCTGCGGCTGGGTCGGGCCGATGGGGGCAATCTGCATCGGCTTGATCGCCGGGCTGGTCTGCCTGCTGGCCGTCACCCGGCTCAAGGCGATCTTCGGTTATGACGACTCGCTCGACGTGTTTGGCGTGCATGGCGTGGGCGGCATCGTCGGCGCGCTCCTGACTGCCGTCTTCTGCGCTCCCGCGCTCGGCGGTACCGGCGTATACGACTACGTCGCCAACGCCACGGCTGACTATTCCATCACCGCCCAGCTGACCGCCCAGCTGTGGGCCGTGGGCACCACGATCGTCTGGTCGGGCGTGGTGTCGGTGGCCGGTTTTGCGCTCATCGACCGCAGCATCGGCCTGCGGGTCAGCGAAGACCAGGAGCGTGCAGGCCTGGATAACCACTCGCACGGAGAGAGCGCCTACACCTGAGCGTGAACTGGGTCTGATTTTCCGGGGCCGGGCTGATGGCATAATCGCAGCCATCCGGGCGGTAACGCCACGGCCCCGGCATCTTTCACAGAGGTCCGAACATGCAGCGCCTGACTCCCGCCAGCAGCTGGTCTGCTCTCGTCCTGGCGTCTGCGCTGGTCGTGATGCCTGCAGTTGCCCAGCAGGCCACCGTCTACAAGTGGACCGACGAGCAGGGCGTTCCGCACTACAGCGACCAGCCGCCGGTGAATGCGGAGTCGGAGGCTCTGCCGATCCGCTACCGCCGCACCGACAAGGCTGCGGTCCAGGCCAGGATCAAGACTGATGAAACCCGCCAGGGTGCCGAAGACCTGCGCGAGGACCAGGAGGACGCCGAGGAAGAGACCGCAGCCACCCAGCGCGAAAAGGATCTGGCCGAACGTGCCGCGACCTGCAAACAGGCACGCGAACGTGTGACCAACTACAATCAGGCCCAGAAGCTTTACAAACCCGGTCCGAACGGCGACCGCATCTACCTGACCGATGAGGAACTCGATGCCGAGCGTGCAGATGCTCAACGGGTCATGGAAGAATGGTGCAGCGAAGAATAGCGCTGGCACTGACGGCTTCGAAATCCCGAATCTCTGCACGCCGCTCGCCGTCTTCGGCGTCGTACTCGCATCACAACTGCTGGCACTGCTGCTGACCCTCGCCGGCCAGCCTGGCTGGTGGGCCTTCTACAGCCATCTTGCGCAGGCGGCCCTGCTGCTGCTCTGGATCGGCCTGCTCAGCGCGGCCCTGCTGTGCCGTCTGCGCGGCTGGCTGGCCCGCTTCAAGGTACCCGAAGGCAGCGTGATCACCTTTCTGGTCGTGATGGGCAGCGTCGCGGCAGTCTCGGAAGCAGCCTTCTGGCTGGGCCGGATCCTGGGTGCAGGGCCTGACACCGGCGGCGGGTGGTTTCCGACCAATCATCTGGCTTTCCTGACCCGGAACCTTGCCATCGGCATGCTGGTGACGGCACCGCTGCTGCGCTATTTCTACGTGTCCCAGCAATGGCAACGCAATGTACGCCGTGAAGCGGAGTCACGCCTCAACGCGCTGCAGGCGCGCATCCGGCCGCACTTTCTCTTCAACAGCATGAACACCATCGCTGCACTGACCCGCAGCAATGCGCAGGCGGCAGAACAGGCAGTGGAGGATCTGGCCGATCTGTTCCGCGCCTCGCTGCGCGATGGCCGGCAACTCATCCCGCTGCGCGAAGAACTGGAAATCGCCCGCGTGTATGAACGCATGGAGCAGCACCGGCTCGGCGATCGTCTGCAGGTGGACTGGCAGCTCGGGCCACTGCCGGAAGACACACAGGTCCCGGGGCTTGTCATCCAGCCACTGCTCGAAAACGCGATTTACCACGGCATCGAGCCGATGCCGCAACCCGGCCGTATCCAGGTGTCGGGAGAATCGGTTGACGGCATGGTGCGCATCAGCGTCAGCAACCCCCTGCCGCCAAGTGCGTCTGCGCCCCGGCACGGCAACCGCATCGCGCTGGACAATATCCGTGAACGGCTGGAACTCGCCTTTGGTGTGCGCGGTGTGCTGTCAGTGATCGACTCGGTGCCGGGCATGTTTACCGTCACCATCGAGTTCCCGACCGGACCGCAGGTGCTGCCGGCATGAGCGGCGATACCACCAACGTCCTGATCGTCGATGACGAGCCACCCGCCCGCAGCCGCCTGCGGCAGCTGCTGACCGAGATTCCCGGCTTCAGCGTGGCCGCCGAAGCCAGTCACGGCGAGGAAGCGCTGCAGATCGCCAGTGAAATGCGGCCGGACATCATGCTGCTGGACATCCGCATGCCCGGCCTCGATGGACTGCAGGTCGCCAGTCACATGGCGAGCTGGGCGCACAGGCCGGCGATCATCTTCACCACTGCCTATGACGAGTACGCGATTCAGGCTTTCGAGGCCCAGGCGATCGGTTACCTGCTGAAACCGGTACGGCGCGAACGCCTGCAGCAAACGCTGGCCCATGCTGCACGCGTCAGTCGCGTGCAGCTCGCGGAAGTGCCGGGTTCGCTGCCGCGCACCCAGATCTGTGCCCAGCGCGGACGCTCGCTGCAGATGATCAGGATTGAAGATATCTACTGCTTTCAGGCCGATCAGAAATACGTGACCGCACACTATGCCGGCGGCGAAGCACTGCTCGATGAACCCCTGAAGAATCTCGAAAGCGAATTCGGTGAGCGTTTCCTGCGCATACACCGCAACGCGCTGGTCGCTGTCGCGTACATGGAGAGCCTGGAGCAGGAAGACAACGGCAGCTGGCAGGTACGACTCAAGGCCGGTCTGCCACCCCTCGCCGTGAGTCGCCGCCATGTCGGCGAGGTCAAACGACGGCTGCGGGCCGGCTGGAGCAGCGGCTCTCCCGTATAATCGGCCACATGCCGTGGTCCCGAAACAGAAAGACGTCAGCTGGCACTGCCGACCCGGCCGTTGCCGGTGCCCAGCTGTCTGGAACAACGACACCGATCAAGACGGGCGCAGCCCGGCCGCGTTGCGGAACCTGCATCCTGCGGCCGCACTGCCTGCCGGCTGGCCTGGCACCGGAACCGCTGCGCAAATTCGAGAACATGGTGCAGCACTTCGCGACGCTGGCACCGGGTGAACATCTGTTCCGGGTTGGCGATACCTTTCATTCGCTCTATGCGGTGCGTACCGGCTGCCTGAAGACCTGCGCCGTGGACCCGAACGGCCGTGAGCATGTGCTCAATTTTCATTTCGTGGGCGAGATCATCGGCATCGATGCGATCTTCCCGGAGCAGCATTTCGCGGATGCCATCGCGCTGGTTGAAAGCTCGGTATGTCATCTGCCGTATCGGGCAATCAGCCAGTTTGCACGTGAAGTTCCGGAACTGCAGGTACAACTCGTCCGCGCACTCAGCCGGCATGTGTTCAGCATGACCAGCATCTCCGGAGACTTCAGCGCCGAAGAGCGACTCGCGGCATTTCTCATCATGGTCAGTGCGCGGCACCGGCTGGCGGGTGGCGGCTCCACCGAACTGCAGCTGGCCATGTCACGACAGGACATCGCCAACTACCTGCGCCTGGCGACCGAGACTGTGAGCCGCATACTCGCGCGCTTCCAGAAGAGCGGCCTGCTGCAGGCCAATCGGCGGCAGATCACCCTGCTCAATCCGGATGGTCTTTACGCAATCGCCGAGTGCATGAATCCCTACTCCCGCGGCGGCATCAATCGCCGCCGCCCGGACAAAGACGCGACCCGCAGCTGAGTGCTGCAGGAGACAACATGGCGAACGCGCAGGACGTAACCATCATCGGCGCAGGCCCGGCGGGTCTGTCGCTGGCAATTGCGCTGGCAGAGGCGGGCTTTGGCGTCAGCGTGGTCGAGCAACTGCCACAGGCCGTCCTCGCCGACCCGCCGGCGGACGGGCGGGAAATCGCGCTTACCCATCGTGCCGTGGATATTCTCAAGTCACTGGGCATGTGGCAGCGCTTCCCCGATGCAGACATCTCGCCAATCCGCGAGGCCCGGGTGATCGACGGCAAGTCGCCACACTTCCTGGGTTTCGATACGCGGGGCACGCAGCAGACCGAGCTGGGCTATCTGGTGCCCAACAACGTGATCCGCAAAGCCGCCTTCGAAGTCGCGTCGGCCATGCCCGCCATCGAGATCATCAGCGGTGTGGCGGTGAGCGGCGTGGCCACCACCACCGAGGCGGCCGAGGTACGCCTGGCCGATGGCCGCGTGCTGGGCGCACCGCTCATGGTCGCAGCCGACAGCCGTTTTTCGGATGCGCGCCGCCGCATGGGCATCGGCGCCGACATGCGCGACTTTGGGCGCACGGTGATCGTCTGCCGCCTGTCGCATGAACTGCCACACGAGGGCATCGCGCACGAATGCTTCCACTACGGCCGTACGCTGGCGGTATTGCCACTCAACGGCCTGATGTCTTCAGCCGTCATCACCCTGTCGGCCGATCAGGCCAACGCCATGATGCAGATACCGGAGGCTGAGTTCGGCAAGCTGGTCAGCGAACAGTTCGGGTCGAGAC
>JAUPLK010000172.1 GCA_030836925.1 Pseudomonadota bacterium | reverse complement strand
CTTTGGGTTTGCAGCTGGTGACAGGTACGGGTGCTGCCAGCGCCTCGTATGCCGATATCGAGCGCGCTCACACCATCATCGTGGCTGGTGCGAATCCCACCGAGGCGCATCCGGTGATCGGTGCACGCATCAAGCAGGCGGCGAGACGCGGAGCCCGACTCATCGTCATCGATCCGCGCAGCATCGAGCTGTGTGGCTGGGCAGATGTGCACCTGCAGCTCAAGCCTGGTACCAACGTCTTGCTGTTCAACGCGCTGGCACGGGTGCTCATCGAGGCCGATCTGATCGACCGGGAGTATCTGGCGCAACGTACTGAGGGGCTAGCAGCCCTGCGTGATTTTCTGCTCGCAAGCGATCTCGCAGAGGCGGTGCGGCATACCGGCGTTCCGCCCGATTTGCTGCGTGCGGCAGCGCTGGCTATCGGGCAGTCGGCACTTGGCTCGGGCGGTCGCTGCCTGTTCGTGACCGGACTCGGCTTGTCGGAGCTCACCCAGGGCACGGACTCCGTGATGGCGCTATGCAACCTCGCCATGCTCACTGGCTGCATCGGCAAATCCGGTGGTGGACTGTTGCCGCTGCGTGGCCAGAACAATGTGCAGGGCAATGCCGATATGGGCGGCATGCCGGATCGCCTGACCGGATATCAGCGCCTGGATGATCCCGCCGTGCAGGCGCGCGTCACGGCCTTGTGGGGCAGGCCGGCACCGCCGACGGCTGGTCTGAAGATTCCCGAGATGTTCGATGCGGCACTGGCCGGCTCCGTCCGCGGACTATGGATTCAGGGTGAGGATGTCGCACAGAGCGATCCGAACGAGCGGCACGTGCACTCGGCGCTGTCCGCGCTCGAGTTGCTGGTCGTGCAGGAACTCTTTCTGTCCGAGACTGCCCGCTACGCGCATCTGGTTTTGCCGGCAGCCGGTGTCCTGGAACAGGATGGAACGTTCACCAACGGCGAGCGGCGCATTCAACGGGTGCGCGCCGTGGTTCCACCGCCAGGTGAAGCACGGGCGGACTGGGATGCAACGCAGGCTATCGCCAACGCGCTCGGTGCGAACTGGAGTTACGCCAGTCCCGGTGCGGTCATGGACGAGATCGCGCGAATTGCACCGACATTGTTTGGCGGTGTCAGTTACTCGCGGCTGGATGGCGACGGATTGCAGTGGCCCTGCCCGGACGCCGGGCATCCCGGTACCGCGACTGTCCATGCGGATGGATTCGTTCGTGGCCGCGGTCGACTGATGACGCTGCCGTATGTGCCGACAGTCGAGCAGCGCAGCGCCGATTATCCGCTGCTCCTTACAACCGGCCGCGTACTGCAGCATTACAACGTGGGTACGATGACCCGCCGTAGCCCTCACCGTGCGCTTGAAGATGCCGACTACCTGGAAATAAACCCGCAGGATGCGGCGGCGGCTGGTATCGAAGATGGCGCGTCGGTGCAACTCACCAGCCGTTACGGCACGGCAGTGGTTCGCTCGCGCATTACCGGACGGGTGACGCCCGGGCTGCTGTTCCTGTCGTTTCATTTTCCGGAATCCCACACCAATGCGCTGACCAGTTCCCGGGGTGATCCGGAATCCCGGTGTCCCGAATACAAGGTCACGGCGGTGCGCATCCGGGCGTTAACAGACGTGGAGGTCGCGGCGACATGAGTGAGCAGGATCGACGGATATTCGAGCGGCTGTATGATCAACCGTGCCAGCCTGGTCAGCTACTTCGGGCCTGAACTGGAGGAGTGCGCCTGGGATCCGAAGAACAGCCGCGGTATGCCACTGTTCATGGGCCGCAGTGCCGAGATCGGCCGTTATTGGTTCAAACGCAGCCGGGCGCGGACCACTGCGGGCGACACACCGGATGCGCGCAATGCGGCCAAGGTCTGAGTCTGGTCACGTTTTGCCAGGCGCCGGCCACTGGCATCGCGAATCAGGGGGTGATGCCGGTAGCGCGGCGCGCCCAAACCCAGCACGGCCTGCAGCAGTCGCTGTACATGCGTGGCCGCGAAGAGATCCTCGCCACGGGTGACCAGCGTAACGCCCTGGTCGTGGTCGTCGATCACGACAGCCAGGTGATAGCTGACGCCCACGTCGCGTCGCCCCAGTACGATGTCGCCGAGCATGTCGGGCTGAAGGATGATGAGGCCGCGCTCTCCGTCCGGTCCTTGCCCCGTCTCCAGAAAGCCATCCGGAGCCGCGCCCAGCGCCTGCAGGCAGGCTGCGACATCCAGACGGATCGCATGCGGTGTACCCCCGGCGAGCCGTGCGTCCCGGGTATGCCTGTCCAGCGTCCGGCAGGTTCCCGGATACAACGGCCCCTCGGGTCCATGGGGCGCCGATTGCATGCGCGCGATTTCATCCGCAATGTCACGGCGCGTACAGAAACAGGGATAGGTCAGGCCGCGATCGGTGAGATCCGCAAGTACCCGGCGGTAGTCAGCCATGCGCCCCGACTGGAGGCGCACCGGTCCGTCCCAGTCGATCTCCAGCCACTTGAGTTCATCGATGATTTGTTCCGTGTATTCGGGCCGGCAGCGACCGGCATCGATGTCTTCGATACGCAGCAGAAACCGGCCGCCACTGTCCCGTGCCGCTGCATGCGCGAGCAGGGCGGACCAGGCATGTCCGAGATGCAGGCCCCCAGTAGGGCTCGGTGCAAAGCGCGTGGTTTCCGGCTGTGTCATCGGATGGTCATTATGTCGTGGTGTTACATAAGGTAATGGGGAAGCAGTGCTAGCATCTCGCATATTCATGCAAGGCTGTTCTACTATCAAAACCATGTATCGCCGCCCTTCAACCTCGCGCCGCCTGCCCATTGCCGTTCTCGCCTTGCTGCCTGGCATCGTGGCGGCGGATTACCGCAGCGATATCGGTTATACCAAGCTGCAGCAGGAACTCGGCACAGCCATACCTGACGGTACTGGCATACGTGTCACGCAGGTCGAGGGCAGCGAGAAGGTCAACGGGCAGGATGCCTGGTTTCCCGACCCGGCCAACGCGGAGTTTGTGGGCAAGACCATCAGCAATGCTTCAGGCGCACCGGCCGGGTTGTATTCCAGCCATGCCACCAGTGTCGGCGGCAGTTTCTACGGCGACCTCCGCTCAATCGCGCCTGGCGTCACGAACATCGCGGCGTTTTCCGCCAACGACTGGATGGGTGGTGGTGCCTTGTTGACCGTGGTCGGCAGTGGCGGCAGCCGGCCACTGTCCTCGACGAGTCGCGTTGCGAATCACAGCTATGTCGGCAGCGCACCCGGTGCGGAAACTTATGTACTACGGCGCATCGACTGGCTGGTTGAAACCGACGAGTACATCCAGGTGGTCGGCCTCGGAAATGGTGCTGGTACCGCCTACGTCGCTTTGCAGGGTTCTGCCTACAACGTGATTGCCGCCGGTCGCACGGATGGCCAGACGCAGGTTGGTTCGGTTGCGCTCGACGAAACCTATACCGTGGGTCGCACGCGGCCGGATCTGGTTGACCCTTCCGGTGTCACCAGCACGGCGTCACCGCGTATCGCCTCGGCAGTCGCGATGCTGGTGCAGGCAGGGCATGACAATACGGCGTGGTCGAGTGATTCAGTCACGACCAGCATGACGAACCGGGCCGGCGTGCTGGTGCGTAATGCAGAACGCTCGGAGGTCATCAAGGCAGCGCTGATGGCTGGTGCCGATCGCGTTACCCACGACACTACCTCGGCTGATTTGCTGAACTATCGTCGCAGTGCCACCGACCAGACTGCCAATGGTCTGGATCGTCGTTATGGGGCCGGCCAACTCAATGCACGCAACAGCTACTGGATCCTGGCGGCGGGTGAGCAGGGCAGTACGGAAGATGGCAATGCGGCGGCAAACGTCGCCAGCCGCGGCTTTGACTACGATCCTTATTTTGGTGGTTCCTCTGGCAGCAACACGACGGCCACCTATCCCTTGCCGGTCGATACCGTGCCGCGCCTGCTGACTGCCGCACTGGTCTGGAATCTCGATATCAATGGCGGGACGGCCAGCAGCTTCAACCCTGCAGCGACGCTGCGTGACCTGAACCTGGAAGTCCTCGATCTGTCCGAGGCGGGAAATCCGGTCGTCATGAGTTCGCAAAGCACCATCGAGAACACCGAGAATATCTGGATGGTCGTGCCCGCCGGTGCGCAATATGCATTGCGCGTGACGCGTGTGGGTTCATTCCGCTGGGACTATGGCCTGGCCTGGCAGTTGCTTACCGATACGGATACCGATGGCGCCCACGATGGCCAGGACAACTGCAGGGATGCGGCCAATGGCCCCCTGGTCCCGGATGCCGGCGGCAACAGCCAGTTGGATAGCGACGCCGACGGCTATGGCAACATGTGTGACGGCGACCTTGATAACAGCGGTGGTATCGTAAACTTCGCGGATCTGGCCGCCTTCAAGGCGATGTTTGGAGCCGCGAATGCAAATGGCGATCTCAACGGCAGCGGCGGAATCGTCAATTTCGCCGATCTGGCCGCCTTCAAGTCGATGTTCGGCAAGCCGCCGGGGCCATCGGGAATCAAGCCCTGACGTTGCGGCCTGTTCACGGCTGCAGGCTCCGTTCCAA
>JAUPLK010000171.1 GCA_030836925.1 Pseudomonadota bacterium | reverse complement strand
CGACATGAATGCGGTAGTCCGTGGTGGCAATCACGGACTTCCACAGGCCCTCGCCGAGGGGCAGCACGGCGCCGTTCTCCGTGAAGCGCGCGCTGGCGGCCAGTGGCAGGCGCCCGGGATCGCGCGCGGCCAGGGCGTCCAGATAGGCGTTGACGGCAGCCTCCAGACAGCTGCGCGGGCAATCCCTTGCACCCGTGACGTCGTCCGCGGTGGCCGGTGCCACGGGGCTGGCCAGCGGAGCCGCCAGGCCCAGCCACGCTGCAACGAATGCCGCACGCCAGCTCGCTTGCGCGAGCTGCACGCGTGGCCGACCTGGCTTCAGACGACTCAGAAGTCCAGCCGCATACCGAGACGGAACAGCCTTCCGAGCGGGTCGTACAGCAGCTGATTCGTTGCACCCTGATTGCTGGGCGCCACCGGCGGGTCCTTGTCCAGCAGGTTCTGGATCGCGCCAAACACCTCGAGCTTGCCGTCCGCGATACCTGCGAACCGGTAGCGCGCGCCGAGATTGAAGTAGAGCGCACCAGCGACGTGGTTCGTGTTGATGCTGTTGGGCAGATCGACGTTGTAGCCGGCCTGCTCCGGACCAATCAGGGTCGAATCGAAAAGCCCGCTCTGTATGTAGCGGGTCTCGAGCGACAGCGACAGTCCGCCCTGTTGATAGTTGACCAGCCCGTTGAGCTGCCAGTGGGGCAGGCCGGCACCACCGCCCGACACGTTGTTGCCATTCACGCCCGCCCGCTCGATCGAGGCTCCCGTCGCATCGGTCGTCTTGAGATGAATCACGCGCGTGGCCAGCAGCCGCAGGTCGAGGACCCCGGCCGCAGAGAAGACCGTCAGGGGCAGGCGGTAGCCGACCTCGAAATCGATGCCGCTGGTCTGCAACCGGTTCAGGTTCAGTGACACCACGCTGACCTGGGCCGGCGTCGTGGTGCCCGGGTTGAACACGATCTGGTCGCAGTAGGCGCCAACCTGCAGACAACGGTTGAGCAGCACCTGGCCGGCCAGCGTCGCGATGACGTCCTGGATGTCGATGTCATAGTAGTCGACGCTGGCACGCAGCCCCTGCAATGCCCCGCTGCCGAGGATCGAAACGCCGTAGGTCGCCGTATCGGCTACCTCGGGCTGCAGGTCCGGATTTCCACCGCTGACCGTCGGCACCAGGATGCCATTGATCGTCTGGAAACCACTGACCTGGGGACTGTACAGTTCCGCGGCATTGGGCGCGCGGATGTCGCGCGAGCGGGTGCCGCGGAACTTGAGCCAGTCCACGGGCTCGTACACCGCGCCATACTTCCAGGTCTTCACATCGCCGCTGGTGCTGTAGTTCGCATAGCGGAATGCGCCGTTGACCGACAAGGACTTGGCGAACGGCAGATCCGCCGCCAGTGGCACCACGGTCTCAGCGTAGCCCTCCGTCACTTCGATGCCACCGGAGACCACCGATGAGTTGAAGACGTAGAAGCCGCTGCTCGCGGAGATCGGGTCCGCCGTCGTACTCGAGTCGTTGTCGCGATATTCGACACCGACGGCCAGCGGGACGGGGCCCGCCCAGGTGCTGAACAGATCGCCCTGCAGGTTGGCGGCCAGCGCCTTCTGCGTGAACTCCTGTTTCAGCCAGCCGTCGGCGTAGAGATAGTCCCTGGCAGCCGCCGACCAGTTGTTGACGCCGAACAGGTTGACGGGAACGCAACCGTTGCCAGGGTTCGTCAGTGTGGAGCGGCAGATGGGCTGGCCGTTGGTATCGATCGTGGCGTCGGCCGCGAGCTGGATGCGAGTCGGCTGGCCGGTGACGTTGGTGACACCAAGCACTTGCTGCTGGACGCGATTGTTGCCCACCTCCTGGTCGTACTGCGTCCTGCCGTACTGGACGGACACGTCCCAGTTCCAGCCTGCGCCGAGGGAACCGCTCAGGCCGACCAGCACGCGCATCACATCCGACTGGTTGCGATTGTCGGTGTAGCCGAAGTCATCGCCCATGCGCCCCAGCACGAAGGAGGTCGCACTGGTCAGCGGCAGCCCGGCATTCTGCAGCGAGGTTCGCAGGTCCGCAGACAGAAACGGGTTGTCGCCGCGGATCGTGATGGCGTTGCCACCACCGGGGAAGAAGTCGCGCGTCTGGGCGCCCCGCCCATGCGACGCGGTATGCCCGTAGGAAAGCTCCGCGAATCCCTGCAGGGTGTCGGTGAACTCGTACTGCAGACTGCCGAAGCCGACATAGCGCTCGGTGGGAATCATCATGAGCGGGGCCCCGATGAAGCCGTTGCGACCCGCGCCATCGCCCCCCTGCATGAACGTTGGATTGTTCGGGAACACCAGTCCGTACTGGAAGGCGCGCGGCGTGCCGTTGTCGTTGAAGGCGGTGCCGCGCAGCGGACCGCTCAGGATCAGGCCACCCTGGACGGCATTAACGGTGCGCGAAGCCGACAGGATGTTGTTGGCCGGATAGCCGATCAGCTTGTGCCCGGCCGCATTGGGGTTGGCCGACCCGCCATTGGCGATGACCTGCCATTCTTGGGCGCACCAGTCGCGCGTGTAGCAATTGCCGACGCCCTGGTTGTCCTCCATCTCGATGGCGCCGACGACGTGGCCGCGGCCTCCCGCGAATGCCAGGCCTCCGGCCAGACCGGCGCGCAGGTTCTTGGCATCCCCCTCTTCCGTGATGCCGTACTGCAGTTCCGCGGTCATGCCCTCCATCTTGCGCTTGGTGAAGATGTTGACGACGCCCGCAACGGCATCCGATCCATACTGCGCCGAGGCGCCGCCGGTGACGACCTCGGTCCTGTCCAGCAGCAGCGTCGGAATCTGGTTCAGGTCGATCGTGCCCTCCTGGGTGGAGGGAATGAAACGACGGTCGTTGACCAGCACCAGCGTGCGCACGGGTGTCAGGCCGCGCAGATCCGCCTGAATCATGCCGGCTGCCCTGGGAGTAATGTTCGTCGTCTGCGGATTCGAGGACGGACGGAAGGAGGGAAGGGCGTTCAGCACGTTGCCGAGATTGGTCGCACCGAGATCCTGCAGACGTTCGGCGCCCACCACCGTGACGGGTGTCGGCGCCGTGATGCCGTCCTGGCGGATGCGCGTTCCGGTCACGGTCACTTCCACCAGGCCGGCGTCGTCCGAGTCGGCCGCATCCGCCGGCAGGGCCAGGGGAGACCATGCCCCGGCCACGCAAGTGCAGGTCAGCCAGCCCGCCACTCGTCCAGCCCGAAACGGCCGTTTCCCCGTGAAGATCGTGGTTGATGCGCGCACTGAGCTCCCCTTGCTGATTCCGTGGCATCGGCTAGTGCCGATGCCCGGTATGGTATGGTCCGCTGGAAACTAAGGCGGCCGGACGGCAGCGGCTAGGGCGGTGGTTCGGGACCCGGTGTTCCAATATCCACACCTCCAGGGCGAAGCGTGGAGACCAGCGAGGGCAAACTGCGTGAAAACCAGTGTGGCTGCGAGCGAAATGGCACTACCCGATTCGCGGGCGGTCAGCAGGCTTGACCTCAACCTGCTGGTGCAGTTCCTCGAGATCGTGAATTCCGGAAGCATTTCCCGGGCGGCGGTCCGGCTGCGCGTGCCGAAGGCGACATTGAGCCGCAAGTTGCGCCAGCTCGAGGACCAGGTCGGTGCCGTGCTGCTCAAGCGTGGCCCGCACCGCATCGAGGTCACCGAGATCGGGCGCGCGCTGCATACGCACTGCGAGCGCATTGCCGCCATCGCGATGGACGCCAGCCAGATCACCAGCGAAATGCAGTCCGCCGTCCGCGGCACGATCCGCATCGCCTTGCCGTTTGGGCTGGCAAACACCTGGCTTAGCCGGGGCCTGGTGCAGTTCGCCCGGCGCTACCCCGAAGTCCGCATTTCCGTGCATGTCAGCAATCGCTGGGTGGATGTCAGCGAAGAGCCCTACGACGTCGCGATCCACATCGGCAGGATCCGCAACCAGAATCTGCCGGTGCGCCGTCTGGCCGTGTTGTCGCGCGGACTGTTTGCTGCTCCGCAATACTGCGCACAGAAGGGCATGCCGCAGATTGCAACCGACCTGCTCGCGCATGACTGCATCGCGATCGAGGCCCAGATCAACGACGAACTCTGGCGCGTCGCGAACTCCGCGGGCGACCTGGTGGCGGTGACCCCCCGCATGACAACCACCGACATCATTCTCGCGCACGAAATGGCGCTGGCGGGAGCCGGCATCGCGATGCTCACACATGTCTTGAGCGAGCAGGATGTGCGCGCCGGGCGCCTGGTGCCGGTGCTGCCAAAGCATGTGCTGCCGCCGGTGGCAATATCCGCTGTCTACCTGGAGCGACGCTACCTGCCGCTGCGCATCCGCGCGTTCATCGACCTGCTGGCCGAGGTCATGGCGGAAGCGGCACCGCCTGCGGCCAGCACCGTGCCAACACGGGAATAGCCAGGTTCATCCCGCCTCAGGCCGGGGCCGCTCCGGCCCCGGAACGGCTCATGGCAGTCTTCAGGGTCTGGCCGGCTGTATGAGCTCGAAGTGGTTGCCGGCGGTATCGACGGCCATGGCGATGCGCGTGCCGGTATTGCCGAGCCCAAAGGGCTCACGTTCGATGCGACC
>JAUPLK010000022.1 GCA_030836925.1 Pseudomonadota bacterium | reverse complement strand
CTGGGCAGCCGCAACGGAGTGACCTCGGTACTGTCGTTGGGCAGAACTGCCGATGATGGCCCATTCACCCGCGCAGATATCGACCTGCTGACCGGGGCGCTGCTGCCGCACTTGTGCAGAAGCATCAATGTCGCCGGTATTTGCCACGACAATGCGTTGCTGACCGCCATGATCGATACCGCACCGTGCGGCATGGTTGCTTTCGCAGCCAACCGGCGACCCGTACTCGTCAATGCCGGCGCTGCGCAATTGTTCGCGGGAAACCACGGGTTGGCGCTGCAGAACGGCGCATTGTGCGCCGCGGATCCGCAGGTACAGGCACTGCTCGATGCAGCACTGCTGACTGCCATTGCCATCAGTCAGGGCCGGTTGGCAACGCCTGCGGCACCGGTATTCATTGCGAAAAAGGGGCAAACACCGCCTTTGCAAATTGCTTTCTCACCGTTCAACGGGCACGCCGGGGCCGGTGGTTCGCCGAGGCAAGCGGCCTGCATCGCACTGATCAGTACCTCCCGGCAAGACCGCCCGCCCGAGCTGGCAGCCGCCCTGATCAGTGCCTATGGACTCAGCAAGGCCGAAGCACGGATCTGCGCCGCCATGCTGGCCGGCAAGAGCACGCAGGAGATTGCTGCCGCACTCAATATCAGCCCGAATACCGTCAAGACCCATCTGGCCACGACCTACCAGAAGACCGGCGTACATTCCCAGACCGCCCTGCTGTACCTGTTGACCGTGCAATTCCGGACATGGAACTGAAGGTTTTGCAGCTGCCGCCTCCACCCGGCCGGCCGTCCCGGCTATCATTGACCGCATGCGCATCCTCGTAATCGAAGACGACCCCGGCGTCGCCAGCTTCATCATCGGCGGGCTGCGCGAGTCCGGCCATACCGTTGACCACTGCGCCGATGGCAAGGACGGGCAGTTCCTGGCTGGCAGCGGCAACTACGATGCCCTCATCATCGACCGCATGCTGCCCGGCATCGACGGACTGAGCATCGTGCAAACGCTGCGGGCGGCCGGCAACACCACGCCCACGCTGATACTGAGCGCACTCGGCGAGGTGGACGACAAGGTCAAGGGACTGCGTGCCGGTGCCGATGACTACATCGGCAAGCCCTTCGCGTTTGCCGAGCTCATGGCGCGACTCGAAGCCATCGCCCGGCGTCCGGTGCGCGAGGGCGGCGAAACCGTTACCGAAGTGCAGGTGGCCGACCTGCATGTCGATCTGCTCAGCCGTGCGGTACACCGCGCCGGCAAGGAGATCGATCTGCAACCGCGCGAATTCCGCCTGCTCGAATACCTGATGCGCAACCGCGACCAGGTCGTCACCCGGACGATGCTGCTCGAAAACGTCTGGGACTATCACTTCGACCCGCAGACCAATGTCATCGACTTCCACATCAGCCGTTTGCGGCGCAAGGTGGACAAGGACTTCGACCCGCCCCTCATCCACACGGTGCGTGGCGCCGGGTACAAGCTGAGTGAATCCCCTTAGGCTGATTCGTACATCCACCTTCCAGCTCGCATGGTGGTACATGGGGATCTTCGGCAGCTCGGCGCTGATCCTCGTCGGCTATATCTACTGGCAAACCAACGGCTATCTCGAGCAGCAGACCAACGCGACGATCAGCGCCGAGATCCGCGGCCTGACCGAGCAGTTCCGCCAGCCCGGAGGACCCGGGATAGAAGCCGTGATCCGCGACCGGATCACACGCGATCCTTCGCGGTCCACGCTGTACCTGCTGCTGACCGCCGACCAGCGTCCGGTGCTTGGCAACCTGGCGGCGTGGCCACCGGGCCAGCTGGATGCCGACGGCTGGTACCGTTTCACGCTGGTCGACCAGCAGGGCCGTCGGGTCCCCTTCCAGGGCCAGATACTGCAAGTCAGCAAGGATTACCGACTGCTGGTGGCCAAAGAGCAGAGCAATCTGGAAGCGACGCGTCAGCTGATCAATCGCGTGTACATCCTGACGCTGGCCATCGGCCTGCTGCTGGCACTGTTTGGCGGGATCGTACTGAGTTCCAGCGTGACGCGCCGGGTCGATGCAATCAACCGCACCAGCCGGGAAATCATGGCTGGCCGCCTGCAGCGCCGCATGCCCGTGCGCGGCATCAACGATGAATTCGACCAGCTCGCCGACAATCTCAATGCGATGCTGGACCGTATCGACTCCCTGATCGACAGCGTGCGGGCGGTGACCGACAACATCGCCCATGACCTGCGCACGCCACTGACCCGGCTGCGTGGCCGGCTCGAAAGCCTGGCGTTGCAACCCGAAATCAGCGAGGCGGTACGCAACGAGCTGAACGCCACCATCACCGATGCCGATCACCTGCTGGCAACCTTCCGGGCACTGCTGCGCATCGCCAGGATCGAATCCGGCACCCATGACGAGGCCTGGACCGACATCGACCTCGGTGCGCTGCTGCATGATGCCTGGGAGCTCTACCATGCCGTGGGCGAGGAGAAGGAAATCACCGTCCATCTGGGCGCTGCCGCCGGGCGCATGCGCGGCGACCGGGATCTCATCTTCCAGGCGGTTTCAAATCTCCTGGACAATGCGATCAAGTACAGCCCGTCGGGCTCTGATGTGCGACTGGAGATGCGCGATGAAGACGGACACCTGACCATCATCGTCAGCGACCAGGGTCCCGGCGTACCGGAAGCCGAACGCGGCAAGGTGCTCGACCGCTTTTACCGGACCGCCACTGTCACCGGCATCCCGGGCAGCGGACTTGGACTGTCGCTGGTCAATGCCATCGCGCGGCATCATGGTGGCCAGCTGGTGCTGGCCGACAACGCACCCGGCCTGCGTGTCATGCTGGAACTGCCCAAGACCGACTCCGCCGGACCGGCTTCGGTCCCCGAAGCCGGCCTCATTCGCGCTGCACGCCCCGCGCATCACTGACTGGAGCATCACATGGACAATTTCCTGTTTCGCGCACTGATCGCCGCCGCCGGCCTGTGGCTGGCAGAAGTCTGGCTCGACGGCATCAGTTTTGACAGCGGCACCTGGCTGCTGGCTTCGGCCATCGTGCTCGGCGTCATCAACGGTTTCATACGGCCGCTGCTGATGATCCTCACCCTGCCCTTCACGGTCATCACGCTCGGTTTTTTTGTGCTGCTACTCAATGCGGCCATGCTGGCGCTGGCCGCCTGGCTGTTGTCCGGCTTTCATGTCGACGGCTTCTGGTCGGCCTTCTGGGGTGCGCTTATTGTCAGCATCGTGAGCGGGATCGGGTCGTGGATATTCGGACCGCAGGGCGGCATTCAGGTGAAGGTCATCCGTCGGGACTGAGCCGCAGTCGCGGCTATTCCGCGCGCAAGGACTCGACCGGATCAAGCTGCGCAGCCCGCCAGGCCGGCAGCACGCCGGCGATGAGGCCGATCAGCATGGCAACCAGTACCGATGCCAGCACGTAGGGCCAGGACGGACTGACCGGCAAATTCGGCACGATCACGCCGAGCAGCCCGACGATCACGAAGCCAAACGCGATGCCGGCAAGTCCGCCGATCGCGGCCAGGATCATCGACTCACCGAGAAAGATGTTGCGGATCTGCCGCCGGTGCGCGCCCACGGCCTGCAGCAGGCCGATCTCGGCGGTCCGTTCGCGCACCGCGATGGTCATGATCGTGAAGATGCCCACGCCACCGACCAGCATCGAGATGCCACCCAGGGCACCGACCGCAAAGGTGATCACGTCCAGCACCGAGCCGAGCACGTCCATCATCTCCTGCTGCGTGGTGATCGTGAAGTCCTCACTGCCGTGCCGGGCGATCAGCACGCGCCGGATGCCTTCGACGACCTCATCGACCGGCGCACCCTCGTCATAGACGACATCGATCTCGAAGAGCCCGTCGCGGTTGAACAGCTCCAGCCCCTTGGCGACCGGGATATAGGCCGCATCGTCCAGATCGAAACCGAACATGGTGCCCTTCGACTCCATCACGCCGACCACGGTATAGCGCTGTCCGCCGATGCGGACCCGCTCACCCAGCGGGTTGCGCTCATCGAACAACTCACTGCGCAGCCTGCTGCCGAGCACCGCATAGGCACGGGGCGCATTGGGATTATCCGCCGGCAGGAAATTGCCGAGCGCCACGCGAAACGACAGCGTCTCGGTCATTTCCGAGCCTGTACCACTCACGATCACCTTGCGCTCGCGCCCGGCACTTTCCACCGATGCGGTGCCCTGCACGAGCGGCAGGGTCGAGCGCACGTGGGGCACGCGTTTCAGTGCTGCGGCGTCGTCAAGGTTCAGCGGGCGCACGGTATTCAGCACGCCGGTGGGCATGCCGAAGGTCTTGGCCTTGCCCGGATTGATGGCAATGATATTGGTGCCGAACTGGGTGAACTGCGTGAGCATGTAGTTGTGCAGGCCCTCGCCGATCGAGGTCAGCAGCAGCACGGCGGCGACGCCAATCGCGATACCGAGCGCGGTCAGCGCGCTGCGCAGGCGATGGGAGACGGCAGACCTGGCCGTAAACCGGATGAGTTCAGTGGCGCGCATCGAGGTACACCCCTAACGCCTGGCGAGCGCCGCAACCGGATCCAGACGCGCCGCGCGCCGGGCCGGCAGGATGCCGAACAGCATGCCGCATGCCATGGAAATCGCCACGGCGCCGGCCACTGCCCAGACCGGCGGACGGAAGGTAAAGTCCGGATAGAGGCCGCCCAGCAGCCAGATGCCGGCAAAGCCCAGCAGCACACCGGCGAGCGCACCGAGCAAGGCGAGGTAAAGAGCCTCGGTGAGAAAAAGCGCGAGGACCTGGCTGCGGCGGGCACCCAGCGCCTTGAGCAGGCCGATCTCCTGCGTGCGCTGGCTGACCGCAACCAGCATGACGTTCATGATCAGTACACCCGCAACGAGCAGGCTCACGGCGGCAATTCCGGCCAGCGCCAGAGTCAGTGCACCGAGTATGCCGTCGAAGGTCTTCAGCACCGCATCCTGCGTGACCACGGTGACATCCTCCTCGCCGTGATGTCTCGCCCTGAACGTGGCGAGCACAAAGCGCTTGGCCGCGGGCATGGCGTCGCGGCTGCGGGCCTGCACCAGCACCCGGAACAGCCCGGCCGAGTTGAACAGGCTCTGCGCCATGGCGACCGGAATCATCACCACTGTATCGACATCGACCATCACCGAGACGCCCTGCTTGGCCAGCAGACCGGCCACCCGGCAGCGCCGGTCGCCGACCCGCAGCCAGCGGCCAACGGGCGGCTCGCCACGGAACAGCTCGCGGCCGATGGTGCTGCCGATCACGCAGACCGGGGATTCGCGCTCCATATCGACATCGGGCAGGAACTCGCCGCTGGCCATGGTCCAGTGGCGGATGGTCGCGTAACTCGCGGTCGTGCCCATGATCGTGACATCGCGCTCGAGCGAGCCAACGGAAACCGAGCTCTCACCGACCACCACCGGCGCAACCGTCTCTATCGCGGCACTGCGCAACAGGGCGCGGGCATCGTCCAGGGTGATATCGCGTGGCGTGGCACCGGACATCATGCCTGCGCCGGCACCAGTGGTTTCGGTGCGCCCGGGCATGACCACCAGCAGATCCGTACCCAGCGACTGGAATTCGCCGGCGATGTACAGCCGCGCCGCTTCACCCAGTGCCGTCAACACCAGCACTGCCGCAACACCGATGGCCGTGGCCAGCAACAACATCGCCGTACGCAGCGGCGTTCTTGCCAGCGCACCGAAGGCCATCCGGTGACGGTCGGCGCGCTTCACCCGCTGAGGTCCTGCACGATTTTTCCGTCACGCATGAGGAGACGGCGGTGCGCGCGGCTGCCGATCGCCTGGTCGTGGGTGACCACGATCAGTGTCAGCCCCTCGTCATGCAGTGCCTCGACGATCCTGACCACTTCGCCGCCGGAGACACTGTCCAGATTGCCCGTCGGCTCGTCCGCAAGCAGGATCCTGGGTTGCATCACGACAGCGCGCGCGATGGCAACCCGCTGGCGTTCACCACCAGACAACTGGTTGGAGCGATGATCGATGCGTGCTTCCAGGCCCATGCGCCGCAATACTTCGCGGGCGCGGCTGCGGCGTTCAGCCATCGGTACGCCGGCCAGCATCAGCGGCAACTCGACGTTCTCCACCGCCGTCATGCGATGGATCAGGTGGAAAAACTGGAATACGAAACCGATCGCACGCTGACGGGTATCGGCCAGGCGATCATCACTCATGGTCGAGGTCTGTTCGCCGGCCAGCCAGTACTCGCCGGAAGTCGGTCGATCGAGCAGGCCGAGAATATTGAGCAACGTGGACTTGCCGGAGCCTGAGGGTCCCATCAGGGAAATGTACTCGCCGGCCGCGATATCGAGATCGACGCCATCAAGCGCATGGACCAGCTGGTCGCCGACCGCGAAGCTGCGGCTCAGCCGCTCCAGCCGAAGGATCGCGGCGCCGTCTGGTGTCGGGCTACTCCGCAACTGCGGCGACACCGTCGGCCACGCCTTCACGGTCTATGGAGGTCACGACCTGATCGCCGGTTTTGAGGCCGGACCTGATCTCGGTGTACTCCCAGTTGGATACGCCGCGCTCGATGTCACGCGCACGCAGGATACCCGTGGCGACATCAAGGACCAGGACGCGCTTGCCCTCGAGCAAGGCCTGCGTGGGAATGCGCAGCACATTCTCCCGGTTCTCGATGATGATCTCGACATCCGCGCTGTAGCCGGGCAGCAGGCTGTATTTCTCCGGGTTTTCGATCTCGGCTTCGACACCGACGGTTCGCGCCTGCTTCTCGGCTTCCAGCACATAGGGCGCCACGCGCCGCACAAAACCGGGAAAGCGCTGGTTGGGGAAAGCATCCAGCGTGATCATCGCGCGCTGGCCGGTACGGACTGCCGGCGCATCGACTTCATCGATGGGCGCGGAAATATACAGACAACTGCCATCGACCAGGTCCACCGTCGGCGGCGTCGGTATGCCGACCGGTGACGGTGTGACGAATTCACCGACCTCACCGTTGATCTCGGCGACCACACCGGCGAAGGGGGCGCGCAGGATCGTGCGCTCGAGGCTGGCCCGCGCCACATCCACGCGCGCCTGGCTGACTTTCTCCTGGTCGCGGGCTGCATCGCAGGCAGCGGCACGGGCATCCGCCTCGCCGACCGCTTTTTCCAGGTCACCTTCGGAAACCAGTCCCTGCGGACGCAACTGCCTGACGCGGGCCGCATTCTTTAGCGCCACTTCAGCCGTGACACACGCCTCCCGCGCACGGCTGCGGGTCGCCACCGCATCACGCTCCGCCTGCAGGACCTGGGCGCGCAGATCCTGGTTCCAGAGTTCGAGCAATACTTCTTCGGCCTTGACGCGATCACCCTCCTTGAACGGCAGGCGTGCGATCTGCCCGCCGACAGGCGGCGCCAGGCGCGCGCGCTGGCAGGCATCGACGGTACCGGCGCGGGTGTTCGCCACGGTCGCCAGCACCGAGCCCTTCTCGACCGTCGCCAGCGTGACCGGCACAGGTTGCGGACGGCCGAGATACCAGGCCAGCAGCGCCACAGCCACCAGCAGCAGAACCAGGATCAGGATCTGTCGCACACGACGGCTGTTCATGCGGCTCTCGCTCCTCGATACCCGGGACCGGAGCGGTGGATTATACGGGGAGCGCAGCCGGCGTCGCGGGTCAGCCGAAGAAGTCCTTCGGATCGAGTCCGAAAGCACCCGGATCAAGTCCACGGATGATCCAGTGCGAATCACCTTCACCCCGTCTGGACCGTGCACTGCGCAGATCCAGCTGCTTCGGTGTCATCAGCGGTGTCTTGTCCGGACTGGTGAGCAGACTGAGCGTGGGGCGGAGTCGCTGCACGCGATTCTGACCGGTAACGACGGCGATCTCGGCGGTATTGAGTTCGACCAGCGAACCGGTCGGGAACATGCCGATTGCCTGCACAAACTGTTCGACGAGTTCTTTCTGGAACAGTGTGCCGGAGAGGCTGTTGAGCTCCCTCACCGCATCGTAGGCCGACTTCGCCGGCGCATAGGGGCGCTTGGTGGTCATTGCATCGAAACAGTCGACCAGGCCGGCGATCCGGCCAAACACGGGTATGTCTGCGCCGGACAGGCCCTGCGGATAGCCCGAACCGTCATGGCGTTCATGGTGATGCTGCAGCATTGCGAGGACATCGGCATTGAGGCCGGGTGCCGTGCGCACCATCTCCAGACCCAGCGCTACATGCTTGCGGATGATCTTTTGCTCGACCTCTTCAAGCGGGCCCTGCTTCAGGATGATGCTCTGGGGAATCCTGGCGTTGCCCAGATCGAGCAGCAGACCACCCATCGCCAGCGTCTCGACCGCACTGCGCTCGAAGCCCAGATGCCGGCCCAGTATCGCCGCCCATACGGCGCTGCCGACCTGTCGAAGCGGACTGTGCACCTCACGTTTGCGCAGGCAAACCAGCCAGGCCATCGCATCCTGATTGCGCAGGATGCTGTCGACCAGCGGGTTGACCGCCTGATGCAGCGCTCCGGCATCGAGTTTTTTGACCTGCGGAAACTGCTCGAGCATCGCATTGAGAATGCGGGCCGCATTGTCGTAGGCTTCAGCCGCCCGCGGCGCTTCCTGATGCGTCGGTACGGCATTCCGGTATCGTGATGCGGGCAAAAACTGCGTGATCACGCCATTCCGGTCAAAGCGGGCCAGCACATCGACGAGTCGCCGCGCGAAGCCGGCCGGCGCTGCATGCTCAAGGCGGGTGGCCGGTGCCGCCAGTACACTGGCGTATTGTCTTTCCTTGCCCCGTGCGCCCAGCACCTCTTTCTCGGGCAACGAACCCTGACTGATGTCTACATAGACGTGTTTGCAGAACTGCCGAAGCTGCTGCAGATCCTTGGCGTCGCGGATCTCGAAGCCCTTGAAAAGGAAGGGTGTCTCGAGCCACGGGCGATCGAGCTGGGCCACGTACATGCCACACTGCAGGTTGGCAGTCTCGATCTTGAGTCGCTTGGGCTGCACAGCTGATTCCGGCATCCGGCTACATACCGGCGTCTACAAACAGCATGGTATGCAGTGCGCCGCGGCGGCGCGTGGAAACGGTCACACTTTTGACGCCGGTTTTCGGTCAGTCCGTGCATTTGATCCCGGTCCCGCCCAGTCCGCAGTAACCACCGGGGTTTTTTGCCAGGTACTGCTGGTGATACTCCTCCGCATACCAGAACTCGCTGGCTGCCTGGATTTCGGTCGTGACCGGACCAAAACCGGCCGCTGTGAGGCGTTCTGCAAAAGCCTGTTTCGAGCTCAGGGCGAGGTCGCGCTGCGAAGGGTCATGCCAGTAGATGCCGGAGCGGTACTGCGTCCCCACGTCGTTGCCCTGGCGCATGCCCTGCGTGGGGTCATGGGACTCCCAGAAAACCCCCAGCAGTTGCGGGTAACTGATCAGCACCGGGTCATACACCACGCGCACAACCTCGTTGTGACCGGTACGTCCCGAGCACACCTGCCGGTAGTCGGGATCGCGCGTGGAGCCGGCCGAATAACCGACTGCGGTCGTCCACACGCCCGGCAACTGCCAGAACCGGCGCTCCGCACCCCAGAAGCAGCCCATGCCGAACATCGCCAGACTGAGGTGCGCGGCGAAAGGCGGCAGCAACGGGTTGCCATTGACGAAATGCCGGTTGGTGATCTGCATGTCTGACCACACTACCCGATATGCACGGCCGGCGGGAATTGGTAATTTGCCGGCATGGACCAATACTGGCGGGCGTCGTTGCTGCGGCACATGGTCGGCCTGCTGATGGTCATGGCCGCTGCCAGCGCTTCCCTGTGGAGTCCTGCAGCAGGCGCAGCGGAGGACAACGGCGAGGCGCCGGCAACACCGGCTGAATCGTCCGCCGGGCGTCGCTCTGCCGCATACCAGAGAATGCTGCGCCTGCTGGAGGAAGACCGGGCGGCAGAGGCAGTGCCCGCTGCGCTTGAAGTGGCGGATCTGACCCGGCAACTGGAGCCGGACGATGAAGCGGCGCTGGTCACACCGCTCAGCAATCTTGCCACCGCCCAACTGCGCGCCGGCGACCTGCTTGCCGCAGAGGGCAACTACACGGCTGCCATCACGATCGCGGAAGAACACGCAGGTATCGTCTCGCCGCGACTGATCACGCCACTGACAGGCCTGGCCCAGACCTATATGCGCGCCGGACAACTCGTCCAGGCGACCGAGAACTATGAGCGTGCCCTGCACATCAATCACGTCAACGATGGTTTTTACAATCTCGAACAGTTTCCGCTCCGCGACGGGCTGACCGAGAGCTATCGCAGCCAGAACGACCTGGACAAGGCCAATTTCCACCAGGCCGCGCAGCTGCAGATCATGGAACACCGGGTCGGCAAGGGCAGTCCCGAACTGTTGCCCGCACTCTCCAAACTGGCCGGCTGGTATGAACGGACGGGCCAGATGTATTCGGCGCGACTGGTCCATCAGGACACTGCGCGGCTGATCGCGGCCGGCAAGGGCGAGAACGACCCGGCCCTGGTCGAACCGCTGATTGCCATCGCAAGCGGTTATCGGCTCCAGGCGATGCAGGCACCGACGGCAGACCCGATGCAGGGTCCGGAAACCCTGCTGCCGATGAGCAGCGTTGTGCTGCGCAAGGCGCTAGGCATCATCGATCAGCAGCCGGAGCCGGATCCACTGCAGCGCGCCCGCGTGCTGGTCGAGTTCGGCGACCTGTACCTGATCTGGGGCAAGCGCAACTCCTCTGCAGAGGCCTACGCCGACGCCTGGCGGGCCCTCTCCGGCAACGACGACCTTGCGGCACAACGGGACGAGTACTTCGCCAGACCGGTACGGCTGTACTGGTCGCCTGCGCCGCCGGTATACCCGGCGTCGGCGGCCAGGCTGCCCGCGAGCATCAAGCTCGAGCCTGGCCATGTGGTGGTGAGCTTTGCAGTCGATGCGAGCGGCCGGGTGAGTTCTGCAGACGTGCTGGAATCAGACCCGGTCGGACTGATGGACAAGAATGTTCTCAATGCCGTACGCCGTTCGCTGTACCGGCCCCGCCATGTGGATGGAGCGGCCGTGCCAACCGCGGGGCTCAGCCTGCGTCATGATTACGGCTACCGGTTAGAAGCCAGGGAGGCCGCACCACCCGAACCCGCGGAGAGCAACAAGCCGCTCGCGCAACCCGGCTCGGACAGCCGCAACTGAAGCAGCCATGCATCCGATCCCGCCTGCACAACGTATTCACATCAAACGGACCTGAAATGATGCCGATGTTTCATTCCCCACCTCGCAGCCGCCTGCACCGCCGGCCTGGCAAGCTCTGCGCCAGGTTCCGCATGGCGGGACTCCTCCCGGGGCTCTGTCTCATCTGGAGCGTGAGTCAGGCCGCAGTGCCGGGCTACGGCGACTTCGATGCGGTATTGCTGCGCAATGTGGAGCGGGGCTTTGTCGATTATGCCGGCATTGCAGCCGACCCTGCCTTCGCGCGCTTCATGGTAAGCCTCGAAGAGACCAGACCGGAAGAGGCGGCAGACAGCCGGGCGCGCAGCGCATTGCTCATCAATGCCTACAATGCCTTTGCGATCCAGGGCATCCTCGACGGCTACAGCCCTTCATCCAGGCTGGGACGCTACAGCT
>JAUPLK010000021.1 GCA_030836925.1 Pseudomonadota bacterium | reverse complement strand
ATGGCCAACAGTTCTCGGCGTCGCACATCATCATCGCTACCGGCGGCCGCCCGCAGCGACCAGACCTTCCGGGCAGCGAACTCGGACTCGTTTCGGATGATTTTTTTGCGCTGGCAGAGCGCCCGCAGCGGGTCGCGCTGGTCGGCGCCGGCTATATCGCCGTCGAGTTTGCCGGCGCCCTGCGCGCGCTGGGTTCGGAGGTCACGCTGCTGGCCCGGCACGCGCGCGTGCTGCGGCATCTGGACGAGTCCCTGCAGGAGGGGGTGCTGGAGGCCATGGCCGCCGATGGCATCAACTTCGTCGGCAATGCCGTACCGGCCGGATTGCAGCGCCTGGCCGATGGTTTGCAGCTCGCGACAGCCGATGGTCGCCGCCATGGTCCCTTCGATGCGCTGTTCTGGGTGATCGGTCGGGTGCCCGCGACTGCGGATCTCGGTCTCGCGGCGGCCGGTGTCCATATGGACAAGGCGGGCTTTGTGCCGACCGATGCCTGCCAGGTGACCAACGTGCCGCACATCTACGCGCTCGGCGACGTCACTGGCCGGGCGGCCTTGACACCGGTGGCGGTGGCCGCCGGCCGTCGGCTGTGTGACCGCGTGTTCGGTGGCATGACTGGCCGGCATCTCGACTACGGCAATATCCCCACGGTGATCTTCAGCCACCCGCCCATCGGCACCTGTGGCCTCAGCGAAACCGAGGCGCGCGAAAAGTTTGGCGCCGAGGTGAAGGTCTACAGCTCGACTTTCGTGCCGCTGTGGAACGGCATGACCACACACAAGCCGAAGACGCGCATGAAGCTGGTCACCGCCGGCGTGGAACAGAAAGTGGTCGGCTGCCATATCATGGGCCCCGGCGCCGACGAGATGCTGCAGGGCTTCGCGGTGGCGATCCGCATGGGTGCCACCAAGCGTGATTTCGACGACACCGTGGCCATCCATCCCACCGCCGCCGAAGAACTCGTCACCATGCGCTAAAAGGTGCCGGATTTATTTTCCCCACAGCCCAGGAGAGTCATCATGAAGCAGCTCACGACATCCTCCCGTGCATTGTTCTACCTGTTTGCACTGCTATGCGTCAGCATGCCTTTCGCAGCCCATGCCTCTACTGCTGCCGAGATCGATGCCAAGGTCAATGCGGCACTGAGCCGGCTGAAGGCCGAAGTGCCGGGTTCAACCAAGGTGCTGGCCGAGGCCAAGGGCGTGCTGGTCTTTGCCGAAGTCATCAAGGCCGGTTTCGTGATCGCCGGCGAGGGTGGCGAGGGCGCGCTGCGCATTGGCGGCAAGACCAGCGGCTACTACAGCATCTTTTCCGGCTCGGTCGGTTTCCAGGCCGGTGGCCAGAAACGCGACATCATCATGGTGTTTCTGGACGCTGACGCGCTCAAGCAGTTTCGTGACAGCGATGGCTGGAAAGCCGGTGTCGATGGCAACGTCACGCTGATCGACGTGGGCGCCAGCGGCACGATCGATACGGCGACGCTCAAAAAGCCCATCGTCGCCTTCATGGTCGGGCAGAAGGGCCTGATGGCCGGCATCTCGCTGGATGGTTCGAAGATCACCCGACTCGAACGCTAAAAGGTGCCGGGTTTATTTTTCGTTCCCCCGCGCTGGCCGCCCTCGCCCGCGACTCTCGATCCAGAGGCCCGTGCGTAGCTGAATGTCCCTGATGAAAACATCGCCGCCGGTGAGCTGATTGCGGTTCACCGAGCGGCGAATCAACTCGTCCTCGGCGTGATCTGCGCTCGTGGCGAAATACGCCGTATACCTGCGCCGCCGGTCGTCGGCAGACTCTCCAGCCCTGACGGTTACCGGATCTGCATCCAGCACCGCCGGTGCAGCAAGCCCCATGCGCTCACGGTAACTGCTCCATGGATAGTCCACAGGATGGCCGACGATGCCGGCCCGCACCGGATTCAGCTCGACGTAACGCAGGCAGGCAAGCAGGTAACCATCAGTGTCGATGACGCTGCTGCGGAAGCGCCCGCACCACAGGGTACCGAGTCGACGCTCCAGCCGGTTCACATACCGGCACTGACGGGCTGACAGGCGCCGCATCAGATCCGAGATGGCCGCGCCCCGCCTGCGCGGGGTGAGCACCAGGTGCACGTGGTTGCTCATCAGGCACCAGGCATGCACATCGACCGCGTACTTCTGCTTCCATTCCTTCAGGTTGGCGAGGTAGTACTGGTAATCACCGGCATCGACAAACACCACATTGCGGTTGTGGCCGCGTTGCACGATGTGGTGCGGAAAGTCGGCCAACAGCAGGCGAGGTGACCTGCCCATGTGAAACCTCTGCAAACTGCCCAAGGATGCAGTGAGGCTAGTCGCTGTGGCCGTCTGCAGTCATGCCGGGAAAGGCACGAAAGTCTGGAGAAATAAATCCGGCACCTTTTTAAGGGAGCAGCACGGTTGAACCGGTAGTCCGGCGACTTTCGAGGTCGCGGTGGGCTTGCGCCACATCCTTCAACGCGTAGCGCTGCCCGATTTCGATTCTTACCGCACCGCTGCCGAGCACACCGAACAGCTCGGCGGCACCGGCATCCAGATCGGCTTTGCTGGCGATGAAATCGAACAGCGAGGGGCGCGTGAGGTGCAGTGAGCCGCGTTTTACCAGTTCCATGGGCGAGAAGGGCTCGACCGGGCCGGAGGCGTTGCCGAAGGTCACCATCGTGCCGTGCCGGCGCAGGCAGTCGAGCGATTGCATGAAGGTGTCTTTGCCGATCGAGTCGTACACCACGGCAACGCCACCGCCGGACAGCGACTTGACCCTGGCGACGAAGTCCGGGTCGCTGCCGAGCACGGTTTCAGCACAGCCATGTGCGCGGGCCAGCTCGGCCTTGGCCGGCGAACCGACCACGCCGATGACCGTCGCGCCCAGTGATTTCGCCCACTGACTGATGATCGTGCCCGTACCGCCAGCCGCCGCATAAAGCAGCACCGGATCGCCAGCCTGCACCCGGTAGCTCCGCCGCAGCAGGTACCAGGCGGTCAGCCCCTTGAGCATGGCCGACGCGGCAACCTCGGCGCTGATGCCGGCCGGCAGCCTGAGGGTGCGCTCGGCCGGCCAGTTGCGCTTTTCCGCGTAGGCGCCGGGTGGCAGGCCGGTGTAAGCCACGGCCTCGCCAATTTTGAAGCCGCTGACTCCGGCGCCGATGGCCTCGACCACGCCCGCGGCTTCCGTGCCGAGAACGGCTGGCAGGCTCAGCGGATAGAGTCCGGAGCGATGGTAGGTGTCGATGAAGTTCAGGCCGACTGCGGTCTGGCGAATGGTGATCTCGCCGGCAGCCGGCGGGGGCAGCTCGACCTGGTCCCACTGCATGACCTCGGGTCCGCCAAAGGCGTGAATACGAATGGCACCAATCATTGCGACCGCCTGCTGGAAAAAATCTGAAAAACGCGCGCGACTCTGCGCGCAACACGCGACAGTATAATCCGCCCGAAGCGGACCACTCGATGTATGGCACGCCCGCGGGGGCTTGCTGCCAGGGAGCACAGTTAAATGACCGAAACCATCCTCGTCGCCGGTGCCGGCCACGCAGCTGGCCAGACCATCGTCTCACTGCGCCAGGGCGGTTACGCCGGCCAGCTGATCCTCGTTGGTGAGGAGCGCTATCTGCCCTACCAGCGGCCGCCATTGTCGAAGAAGTTCCTTGCCGGCGAGCTCGATGTGCCCCGCCTGCTGGTCCGGCAGGAACAGTTCTACGTCGACCACCGGGTCGACGTCCGTCTGTCCACCCGGGTAACTGCCATCGATCGCGCTGCCCGCACGGCCACGCTGAGTACCGGGGTCTCGGTGCCCTGGAACAAACTGGTGATCGCCACCGGCAGCCGTGTGCGCAAGGTGTCTCTGCCCGGTGCCCAGCTTGCCGGCGTCCACTACCTGCGCAACATCGAGGACGTCGATCGTATCCGCGATGATTTCCGGCCCGGCGCGAAGCTGGTGATCGTCGGTGCCGGATACATCGGCCTCGAAGTCGCGGCGGTAGCCGTCATGCGCGGTCTGGACGTGACGGTGGTGGAGCTGGCTGATCGCGTGATGGCGCGCGGTGGTGCGCCGCTGATTTCGGACTTCTTCACGCGCGTACATCAGCAGGCCGGCGTGAAGATCCGCTGCAATACAGGTATCCAGTCCTTCAATGGCGTTTCGCGGGTACAGAGTGTGATCTTGAGCGACGGCAGCGAGATCCCGGCGGACCTGGTGATCGTCGGCATCGGCATCCTGCCCAACGTCGAGATCGCCGAGGCTGCGGGACTGCCCTGCGACAACGGCATCGTGGTCGACGAGTACTGCCGGACCAGCGATGCGGACATCCTGGCCATCGGTGATTGCACCAATCATCCCAACGCCTTGCTGGGCAGACGGCTGCGGCTGGAGTCAGTACACAATGCGCAGGAACAGGCCAAGACAGCTGCGGATACCATCCTCGGCAAGCTCGAGCCCTATGCGCAGGTTCCGTGGTTCTGGTCCGACCAGTACGATCTCAAGCTGCAGTTCGTCGGCTTGTCCGCCGATAACCAGCAGGTTGTGGTGCGCGGTGATCCGGAGTCACGGTCATTCGCGGCGTTCTATCTGGACGATGGCCGACTGTCCGCCGTTTATGCGATCAACAGTCCGCGTGAGTTCATGCTGTCGAAAAAACTGATCGCCAGCGGTGCGCGGCCGGATCGCAAGGTATTGCGCGACATGTCGATACCGTTCAAAGACATCGCCGAGTCGCTGTAAAAAGGTGCCGGATTTATTTTTGAGGAGGTCCTGAAAAGTCGCTCATGAACGAGTCTGTGTCAAAAATAAATCCGGCACCTTTTACGGCCGTATCCGCCGCATCGGGGCGACTTGGTCACGCAGTTCTGGGCGCGCTGCTTGCCGACATCCCGGCAGAGCACATCGTCGCCATCGCCCGCAACCCGGCAAAGGTGCAGGTTCCCGGCATCGGGAAACGTTCCGGCGATTACAACACCGTCGCAGGCATGGCAGCCGCATTGGCCAATATCGATACGCTGATCATGATCTCGGCGCCGGTCGGCGACTGGGACCGCGTACGCATGCACCGGAATGTGATCAACGCAGCGCGGCAGGCCGGCGTTCGCAAGATCGTGTTCACCAGTGTCATCGGCAACGGCCAGGAGCAGGACACCTGGTTCTGGGGCACCCAGCAGGTCAACCGGCAGACCGAAGCAGATCTGAAGTCGTCGGGTCTGGAGTGGGTGATTGCGCGCAACGGCCTGTATCTGGAGATGGATCTGCGCCACATCCTTCATGCCAATGCAGCTGGCCTGTACCGCAATGTGGGCGGTGATGGCGAGTGCGGCTATATCACCATCGATGAACTGGCATTTGCCATCGCAGGTCTTGCGCAGGGCGACCATCACAACGGCAAGACCTTCAATCTGGTCGGACCGAACATGAGCCAGGCGGCACTGGTGCAGCTGGCGAACGAGGTGTTCGGCCTCAGGGTGCGCTATGAGACGCTCAGTGACGAGGACAACATCGCCTTGCTGATGCAGGATGAAAAGATCGCAGCGCGTGGCAGGGACGTTGCCCGCATGCTCACCGGGTGCTTCCAGTGTGTGCGTAACGGTGCTTTCAACGTACGGTCGGATTTCGCGGCGGCAGCCGGCCGGCCGGTGAAATCCACGCGCCGGATGATGGAAGACCTGCGCGCCAGCCTCAGCGACCAGGGTCAGCCGCGCGCCTGAAGAATTTCAGGCCAGTCCACAAAATGAGCGCCGCAATTGGCGCACTCAGCACATTGACGATGGCGATCGACGTGCCGACCGCCATGTCATCCGTCAGCACATAGACCGTGATGAAGCCGACCATCGTTGGTCCCATGATGGTGGAAATCAGGTTCATGCACAGCATCCAGACGGCCGAGATCTGGGCACGCATTTCATTCGGCACCATGACCTGGATGACCGTTGGCGCTGCGGCCTGCGAAATGCAGGCGCAAAAGATCAGCGGGCCGATCAGCCACAGTGCAAGCACCGGGTCCCGGCCGGTGGTCGCAAACAGGCTCAGCGGGATGATCGCCAGTGCGGCGCCGATGCTGACCCGGAATGGCGCATCGGCATGTCCGCGCTTCTGCAGGTAGTCGATCAGCCATCCGCCGAAATACACGGCTGCAGGCGACAGGATGAGCAGCATCATGCCAAGCACGAACCCGGACTCGGCACGCGCAAAACCCAGCACGCGGCTCAGATAGGTGGGCGCCCAGGCCAGTACGGTCGTGATCGGCACGACCAGCAAGGCAAAGCCGGTGAAGTGTGCGACAAACAGGCCGCGATGACTGCCGATATAGGCAAGCACTGCGCGCAGCGGTATGCCTGAAGCGGCACCACTGGCCCTGCCCCGCCGCACTGGTTCTTTTACCGTCAGCATCAGCAGGGCGATCAGCAGCCCCGGCAGGCCGACCGCGAAGAACGCCAGCTGCCACATGCGCACCGCACCCAGTACCGGCAGTACCTGGCCGTCATGAGCGGACAGCAGTTGCACTGCCGCGCCACCGACCAGGAACGCTATCCCCGCACCGAGCATGGCGCCGGACTGGTAAACACCGAGTGCGCGCCCGAGTTTCTCGCGGGGAAAGTAATCCGAAATCATCGAATAGGCGGCCGGCGACAGCGTGGCTTCGCCGACGCCCACGCCGACCCGTGCGAGAAACAGGCCGAAAAAGCTGCGCGCGAGTCCGCAGGCGGCGGTCATCAGGCTCCAGACGGCAATGCCCGTGGCGATGATGCCGCGCCGGCTGATCCGGTCTGAAAGCCGTCCGATCGGAATGCCGAGCAGTGCATAGAACAGCGCAAAGGCAAAGCCTTGCAGCAGGCCAATGTCGAAGTCACTGATGCCGAGATCCGCCTTGATGGGTTCCACCAGCAGCGCGATGACGATCCGGTCGATGAAGGAGAAGATGAAGGCAAGCACCAGAACGGCAACCGCGTACCAGGCTCGCAAGGGGCTGGGCCAGGGCGTTGAGTGACTCAATGTTCCAGGCCTGCTAACAGGGGGACGGTCTGTACTCTACAGTGGCCCCGGCAAGCTTGTTCATCGGCTGCCGACTGGCGGCGGACTGGCCTTGAGCGACAGTTGCCAGCCCGGATCACCGGAAGTGGCCGTCAGCAGGCCCTCGCGGATTTCGCCGATGAAGCCGGCATAGCGTCCAGTCGCACCGTTGACACCGGTCAGGTGTCCGGCAGGTGGCAGCGCCGACAGTGCATGGCTGGTCTCGGCGTCGTCGCCGGAGAACATCGCCAGGAAACGGTCCTGTACCAGTGGCCAGTAATTGCTGTAACCGCTGGCAAAAACACTGCCTTCACCGGGCCAGAAGATGTTCCAGTAATCGAGCGTGCCGAGCTGCGCACGCCACAGTGAATTCTGCTCCGACAGCGTTGATACCTTCACCGCCAGGGCGGCCGGCCGGCCATCACCGGCCGGCAAAACGACGATCCCGATGCGCAGCTTTGCCAGTGCTGGTGCGGACAGCGCCCGATCCCCGGTGCGGGCGGCACCGCGAAACAGGCTGCGGAGATCCGGGCTCATGCCGCGGTAATCGTCCATCCGGTAAGCCTTGTCAGGCACCAGGTTGCCCGCCACGGGCCCGAGTTGGCCGCGCGTGGTCAGCGGGTTGAACAGCACCATGGCCGTACCGGCAAGCATGCCGAGTACCAGGCCGAGCAGGCCAATCAGCCAGCGCATCTTCACTCGATACTCTCGCTCAGGGTGGAAAGAATGATGCGCCCCTGCGCACCGCCCTCGGGGCCTGTGCCGTCGAACTTCCAGGTCTCGCTGAAGCTGCCAGCCAGTCCGGCAAACTCGCCGGTGCCACGCAGGATCCGGCCGGCATGGCGGGGCGTGGCGGCGGTGATGCGCTGCTCCTGTTGGTTGTTCCAGAACGCGGGGTTCTGCATGGGACTGAGGGTGATCATGCCGTCCAGGTCGTCGGGCTGACGGGCGGTCGTGTCGAAGGCGTCGGGTTGGCTCAAAAAGATTGCACCGCGACCGGGTATCACCACCAGCCAGTTGGATACCGAGCGGTTAGTGTCGGCGATGGCGCCACCGGTGCCGGCCAGCCGGCTGGCCACGCCGATGACATTGTCGGCCGTATCGCGTACGCGGAAGGTCTCGGCCGAGACACGCTGGCCGACGCTGTCTTCAAGAACGGCGGCACCGGTGGCGGCATCTGCCGGCAGGGCGGTGCCCGTCTCGCTGCTGCGCCTGATGCGGTCATCAGGCCAGCGGATGATGAAATCCTCCTGACGTCCGCCATCCGGCAGCACTGTAGTCACGGAGAGATAGCGCACATGCCCGGGCAGCGGCCAGAAACTGGCAGCCAGGCCGGCGAGCAACAGACCGGCAATGAAAGCGCTAAAGAACAGCCGCGACATCTTCGGGCCCCACCCGCTGAACAGTCGTGAAATCAGTGTAAACGTCGGCATCAGCCAACGACAGTGCGGCCGTCACGCCCCGTAGCTGGGCGGGCTGATGTTCAGGCCAGATAGCGTGTGAGGTATTCGTCGAAATCCAGTACATCGCCGGCCTCGATCTGCGCCTGCCTGAGCAGGGATTCGCGCGCTTCCGCAACCAGGGCCTCGCGATGCTGGTTCAGGTCCGTGCCCAGCGACAGGAAGTACTCGCGGGTGCACCGCGCCAGGTCCAGGCCATAATTCGCCAGCGACTGCTGCCGGTCACGCAGCTCGGCGATCAGTGCCGCCGAGGGCGTCTGTGACGGATCCTCGATGGCCCGCGCGTGATGACGGACGGCCTCCACGTGCCCCTGTTTGCCGTCCGGATCCAGGAGCCGGGCCACTGCCACCATCTCCTTGCAGATCGCGATGCCCCATGTCTGCAGCGAAACACTGCCTGCACCGCGCAGCAGCTGCAGGCCGGGCTCGCGGCCGCGCCGCGCCACCAGGCCATGGTTCCGGTCAATGCACTCCTGTTCGGCGATGGCGATGGGCGGGCTGTCGAGCAGCAGGCAGTAGATCAGAAAGACTTCCAGGAAACGCAGCTGTCGCTGGTTGAGACCGACCGGGTCCGACGGACTGATGTCGAGCGCCCGCAGTTCGATGTATTGCACGCCGCCACGGCGCAGCGCTGCGGTGGGTCGTTCGCCGGGCTCGATGACGCGTTTGGGCCGGATCGTGCTGTAGAACTCGTTTTCGATCTGCAGCTGGTTGGCGTTGAGCTGGCGATACTCGCCATCGACCTTCACGCCGATGCGGGCATATTCGGCCCGCGGCAGGCGGGTCGCCGCACTCAGGTCACGGACGTACTCGTCGAGGCTGTTTGCCGAAACGACCAGATTGGCCTGTGCATCATTGCGATAGCCGAGATCGCTCATGCGCAGGGAGGTGGCCCAGGGGCCGTAAAGGGTTGCGGAATCCAGCTCATCCAGACCTGACTCGCGTCCCTGCACGAAGCTCTTGCAGAGCGCGGGCGAGGCACCAAACAGGTACAGCAGCAACCAGTCCAGACGCCGGACGTTGCGTACCGCGCTGAGGTAGGCGGCAGAGCGGAAGTCCTGCAGGCCGGCTTTGTCGCGCTCCAGTTCCCGGTACAGCGGCCAGAAATCATCCGGCAGCGAATAGTTGTAATGCACGCCGGAGATCGCCTGCATGATGCTGCCATAGCGGTTGCCGAGGCCCCGCCGGTAAATGGTTTTCATGCGGCCGATATTGGAAGTACCGTAATACGCGATCGGCACCTCGGCATCGCTCTTGATGCGGCAGGGCATGCTGAGTGGCCACAGCAGCTCGTCACCGATCCGTTCCATCGTGAACTGGTGAATGTCGCAGAGAAACTGGATCGTCTGCCAGTTCCAGGACTGGGGGGGGGTCACGAATTCGAGCAGCGCTTCGGAGTAGTCGGTGGTGATCCAGGTGTTGGTCAGCGCCGAGCCCAGCGCTCGCGGGTGCGGGGTCTGGGCGAGCCGACCGTCCGGTGTGATGCGCAGGCACTCCCGTTCCACACCCCGCTGCCCGCCGCGCACCAGGCCGGCGGCTTCGGGCGCAGACAACTGCAGCAAGCGGGTTTCGAGCCGGTCTCCCACGCATTTACCTCGGCGTTTTTATGATTGTCCCGGCCAGTTGTGGTTCTGGCCGGCGCGCCAGATTACACGCTAATCGGCCGGGTCGGCGAGCAGACGGACTTCCACCCGCTGATTGGTCCGTGCGGCGCGGTTCCACTCGCCGGCGGTCACGCCGTCGGTGGCTGCGGGATAGGCGACAAGCGGCTCGGTGTTGCCGAAGGCATCGGTCTCGATGCGGATGGGGCCGCCGTTGACGGCCGGGTCGGCGAGATAGTTGGCAAACGCCACCGATTGCCGGCCGGATTCGGCGCGCGCTTCACTGGCTGACAACCCCAGACGGTCACAGCGTGTGATGGGCAGTTCATCGGCAGCCAGCTTCCAGCCGGCATCGCCGGTGCGCCGCATGCAGAAGTCGCCGACATGGCTTTCGAGCCGGACGGTGCCCCGAAAATCCAGTGCGTGCAGGCGGTCGAGCAGACCCTTGAGCATTTCGAGCCGCGCGTCACCGAAGGGCAGCTCATCCGGCGGATAGCTCGCCGCCTGGTTGACGCTCCATTCCAGCGCAGCGGCAATGCGGTCGGCACGATCCATCGTGGGAGGCACGGTACTGGCGACCGGCGGCAGTTCGCCGGCGTCCGGTACGCTGCCCACCTGCTGTTCGCCGAGTGCCCTGATCAAACCGAGATTCTGGCGGGCCACGGCGCGCCAACGGGTCTCCGAATCAAGGTGCAGCCAGAAGGAAACCGCCGCCGCCACGGCGAGCACGGCGACCAGTGCGCCGGCCGGCCAGAACGGCAACTGGCTTCCGCGTGCGGCTGGCGTCGCGGCTGATTGCGGGTCGGGGCGCTCGGCCAGCACCTGCCGGACGGTGGTCTCGAGGTCGGTCCGCAAGCTGCGGTTGTGGTCGGCCAGCATCTCCTGCAGCCAGCGATGCAGGTCGGACCAGTCCGCCGGTGAATGCACCGACTCGATTCCGGAGAGGCCGGCCGGGCTGTCGCTGGCGCGCCGGGCCGGTACCGGCTCGGCGCCCGGCAACAGGCGCAGGGAGCGCAGCACCTCGGTGACTTCGACCGGTTTGATCTGCTTGGGCAGCACGCCGACGGCACCGAGTGCGCGGGCCTGTCCCACATAGAGGTCACCGGACTGCGAGGTGTACATCATCACCGGAATGGTGGCGGTGGCGGGGTTGTCCTTGATCGCCTTGACGGCCTGGAAGCCGTCCATGCCCGGCATCATGTGATCCATGAAGATCACGTCCGGGCGATGGCTGCTGAGGTATTCGAGCGCGGCTTCGGCTGATTCGGCCGTCTCCACGCGCAACTCGTGGGCCTCGAGCATACGGCGCAGCACTTCGCGGGCGGTCCGCGAATCGTCGACGATCAGCGCGCATTTGTAGGCCATCGTTCCATTCTAAACCCCACGGCGACCGCCGCGTGCGCACTGCAACACAGTTGGTACGGCCGACGGCCGGATATGCCATAAGCAACTTGTCCGGGCCCTGCCCGGTCGTCATGCTAGGCGCACACCGAATGACCCGCGTGGTAAGCGCCCGGCCTATGCAGTCCTGTTTC
>JAUPLK010000170.1 GCA_030836925.1 Pseudomonadota bacterium | reverse complement strand
GAACCTGCCGTGGCCCGCCGCTACCTGACGCTTTTTGAAGAGATCTGGGCAGCTTCCGAAACATCCCGGGAGTTGCGTCAATTGCGGGTCTAGCCAATAAACTTCAAAAAACAGAAGACCAGAAAAAAAGTCGTGTCTACCGGGGGAGTACAACATGCCGAATGCACAAGGGGCCGTCCGGCCTGAACTGACCGTGGCTGCCGTCATCGAACGGGATGGCCGCTTCATGTTTGTGGAAGAACGCATCCACGGGCGATTGCAGATCAACCAGCCTGCCGGTCATGTGGAACCTGGAGAAACGCTGCTTGCAGCAGTCTGCCGCGAAACGCTGGAGGAAACCGCCTGGACCTTTCTGCCCGAGTCGATGGTCGGTGTGTACCTGTGGGGCCGCGGTCAGGGCCAACGGACCTTCCTGCGCGTGGCTTTCGCCGGAAGCTGCGATCAGCACGACCAGCATCGCACACTGGATAACGGGATCGAGCGCGTCATCTGGCTAAGTCGTGACGAACTGATCGCACGGACGCCGCAACTGCGCAGCCCGATGGTGCTGCGTGCCGTCGATGACTACCTGGCCGGTATCCACTACCCGGCCGATCTGATCCGCGATATCGAGCCCGCGCAGTTGCTGAAACGTGCGGCGCTTATCGCCTGATGCCTTGAGGCCAGGCATGCCCTGCTAGACTTTCCCCCCATGTCTGCGGCCACCAAGCCCATTATCGTTGCGCTTTCCGGCGGTGTTGATTCGGCCGTGGCTGCGTTATGCCTGCTGCGTGCCGGACATGCCGTTGAAGCATTGCACATGAGCAACTGGGATGATGCCGACGAGTACTGCACCGCCGCTGCCGACTTCGCCGATGCAAAGCAGGTTGCCGACGACCTCGGCATCCCGCTGCATCACGTGAACTTTGCGCGGGAATACCGCGAGCAGGTATTTGCCGATTTTTTGGCCGAGTACCGGGCCGGCCGGACGCCCAACCCCGATGTGGCCTGCAATCGGCACATCAAGTTCGGCACTTTCCTGCATCACGCCCAGCGCCTGGGTGCGGAATACATCGCCACAGGTCATTACGCGCGTGTGACCCATCAGGGCAACCAGGGCTGTCTGTACAAGGCTGCCGACGCTGACAAGGATCAGACCTATTTTCTGCATTCGGTAAGGAGCGAAGCACTTGCACGCACGCTCTTTCCACTCGGTGATCTGCAGAAAGGCCAAGTCAGGGCCATGGCACGCGAATACGGCCTTGCCAATCACGCCAGGGCTGACAGCACCGGCATCTGTTTCATCGGTGAGCGACCGTTCCGGGAATTTCTGGCGCAGTACATCGTGGCCGAACCCGGCCCGATACTGACGCTGGACGGGCAGACGATCGGCGAACATTCCGGACTGCCCTACTACACCCTGGGTCAGCGCCACGGACTCAATATTGGCGGGCAGGCTGATAAAGAGCAAGCGGCGTGGTTTGTGGCCAGCCGGGATCCGGACCGGAATGCGCTGATCGTGGTGCAGGGCCACGATCATCCGGCCCTGCTGAGCCGCGGACTTGACGTGGGCGACCTGCACTGGATCAACGATGCACCCGATGAACTCCTGACCACCGGCCGGGTGCAACTCCATGTCCGGCTGCGGCACCGACAGGCTGCGGTCAGCTGCGCAGTGCGCCAGACCGGCCAGGGGGACATCCTGCAGCTGGATTTTCCGGTCCCGCAGCGCGCGGCAACGCCCGGACAGTACGCGGTCTTCTACGCCGGAGAACAATGCCTGGGCGGCGGCGTCATCCTGGCGACCAGGTCTGCCGCCTGAAGCCTCATCCGTTATACTGCGCGGCTTCCAGGCCCTCCCTGCGAGCTGTCCACCCGATTGGAGATTCGACTCATGGCGAAAGCGCCCGACACCAGGTCCACTCTTGCCGTCAACGGCATCGATTACCAGATTTACAGCCTCGGAGCCGTTAGCTCCGGACACGTCAGCCGGCTGCCCTACTCGCTCAAGATCCTGCTCGAGAACCTGCTACGCCATGCAGACGGCGGGGACGTCCGGGCCGAGGACATCGACGCACTGGCGGGCTGGGATCCTGAAAAGCAGTCGGAGCATGAAATCGCCTTCACTCCGGCGCGGGTCGTATTGCAGGACTTCACCGGCGTACCCGCGGTGGTGGATCTGGCTGCCATGCGTGACGCGGTGGTCAAGCTGGGTGGCAAGGCCGAGTCGATCAACCCGCTCTCGCCGGCCGAACTGGTCATCGACCACTCGGTACAGGTCGATCACTACGGAACCGCGAGCGCGCTCGAGCAGAACACGGCGGTGGAGTTCGAGCGCAACCAGGAACGTTATGGCTTCCTGCGCTGGGGCCAGAACGCCTTCCGCAACTTCAAGGTCGTGCCGCCGAATACCGGCATCGTCCACCAGGTCAATCTCGAGTTCCTGTCGCGCGTGGTCTTCGTCGCGGACAAGAATGGTCAGCGCGTCGCTTACCCAGACACCGTGGTCGGTACCGATTCACACACCACCATGATCAACGGCCTGGGCATCCTGGGCTGGGGCGTCGGCGGCATCGAGGCCGAGGCCGCCATGCTCGGCCAGCCGGTGACCATGCTCATCCCGGAAGTGATCGGTTTCCGCCTGAAGGGCCAGATGAAGGAAGGCACCACCGCCACGGACCTGGTTCTTACCGTGACCGAAATGCTGCGCAAGAAGCGCGTGGTCGGCAAGTTTGTCGAGTTTTTCGGCGATGGTCTGGCCAATCTGCCGCTGGCAGACCGGGCGACCATCGGCAACATGTCGCCCGAGTTCGGCAGCACCGTGGCGATTTTTCCCATCGACCAGGAAACGATCCGCTATCTGCAACTCTCCAACCGGCCGGCACAGGAGATCGCGCTCATCGAGGCCTACGCGAAAGCCCAGGGGCTGTGGCGGACGGATGGGCAGCCGGATCCACTGTTCACCGATGTGCTGGAACTCGATCTGGGCACCGTGCAGCCGAGCCTGGCCGGGCCGAAGCGCCCACAGGACCGGATCACCCTGCAGGATCTCGCGGGCAACTACAGCAAGATCGAGGCCGAGCAGACTGCCGATGGCAAGACCGGTACCGCGCCCGTCCCGGTCACGCACAAGGGCCAGACCTTTGATCTGAAAAACGGTTCGGTACTGATCGCCGCGATTACCAGCTGCACCAACACTTCCAATCCCTACGTGATGATGGGTGCCGGCCTGCTCGCGCGCAATGCCGTGCGGCGTGGCCTGACCAGCAAGCCCTGGGTAAAGACCAGCCTCGCGCCGGGGTCGCGGGTGGTCAGCAACTACCTGCAGAAATCCGGGCTGCAGAAGGATCTCGACGCGCTGGGCTTCGACATCGTCGGCTTCGGCTGCACGACCTGTATCGGTAATTCCGGCCCGCTGGATACCGTGATCGAAACGGCGGTCCGCGATGGCAAGCTGATCGGTTGCAGCGTGCTGTCCGGCAACCGGAATTTCGAAGGCCGCATTCATCCGCTCGTGCGCAACAACTTCCTGGCCTCACCGCCTCTGGTGGTCGCCTATGCGCTGGCGGGCACCCTGCATATCGACATGGCAAAGGATCCGCTCGGTACCGGCAGCGATGGCAAGCCGGTTTATCTTCGTGACATCTGGCCTTCCCGTGCCGAGGTCCAGGCGGTTGTAGCCGCCTGCATTGACTCGCAGATGTTCCGCGAGAGTTACGCCAATGTCTTCAGCGGCGACAAGAACTGGAACTCGGTGAAGGTACCGACCGGTGACCGCTTCGCCTGGGCTGACGACTCCACCTATGTGCGCAATCCGCCCTACTTCGAAGGTATGCCGGCAAAGCCGGGAACGGTTGCCGACATACGCGGTGCCCGCGTGCTCGCACTGCTCGGAGACTCGGTTACCACCGACCACATTTCCCCTGCCGGTTCGATAGGCAAGGACACGCCAGCAGGCAGGTACCTTCTGAGCAAGGGCGTGCAGCCGGTTGATTTCAATCAGTATGGCGCGCGGCGCGGCAATCATGAGGTGATGATGCGCGGCACCTTCGCCAATATCCGCCTGCGCAACCAGCTGGCACCCGGCACCGAAGGCGGTGTGACGATTCATCAGCCCAGCGGTGAGCAGATGTCGATCTACGACGCAGCCATGCGCTATGTCACCGACCGGGTCCCGCTGGTCATCCTCGCCGGCAAGGAATACGGCAGTGGTTCATCGCGCGACTGGGCAGCCAAGGGCACCAAGCTGCTGGGCGTACACGCGGTCATCGCGGAAAGCTATGAGCGCATCCATCGCTCGAACCTGATCGGCATGGGCGTGCTGCCGCTCGAGTATCTGCCCGGCGATAGCGCGGCCAGTCTGGGCCTCAGCGGTCGCGAAGTTCTGGACATCACCGGCCTGGACCAGGGCAAGGCGCGTGAAGTCAGCGTGGCGGCGCGTCGCGAAGACGGCTCGGTGCTCAACTTCAAGGCACGGGTGCGCATCGATACGCCGAAGGAGCGCGACTACTACGTGCACGGCGGCATTCTGCAGTACGTCCTCCGTCAACTGGTGAGCGGTACGGCTGTCGGCTGAGGTCCTGCTGACACAGTGCCGGTCGCCCGGCAGCAGCGCATGC
>JAUPLK010000169.1 GCA_030836925.1 Pseudomonadota bacterium | reverse complement strand
CCCGGACCCCCTGCTCGCGGCGTGCCATGAAATAGCATCTTGCCGCCCAGCATGCAAATCCGGTGACGGCAAGGCCGTCGCGCCCCGCTGACCGATCGCCAGAAAAAAAGGCAACCCCATGCCTTTTACATGGGGTTGCCTGATTTCCTTTGCCCAGCTGTACTCAGGGTGCGTCGCCGTCAACAAACAACTCCGTCGGCGTGGTCATCGCCACCGTCAGGTTGGCCTTCGACCAGGTGCCGTAGAACGCCGCGTTGACGAATTTCTGCACGCTGTTGCCAACATCGACGAAGAAGGAATTCGGTGTCGTCATGCAGTTGGTGCAGGCCGGGCAGTGTCCGTCACAGAAGCTGCAGTGGAAGTACTTGGGTGAAAAACCGCAGGGCCCGAAGGTGTTCTGCTTTTTCACCCGCACGAAAGCCCGCTGACCGCTCGTGCCGTAGTAGCCCGCCTTGGCGGCATCGTTCACATTGACGAAGCAGGTCGTGCCCGCGAATCCCCAGTAGAGCGCCGGACCCGTCACCGCACCAGCGCCCGTCAGGTTGTAGGGGTCGATGCTGAAGATGGCGTTGGCGAGCGAAGGGTTGGCAGAAATCGCATTCTGCGCCGCCTGGCCACCGGCCGAGTGACCGCCGAGGATCCAGTGCGCGACCGACGAGAAGCCGTTCGGCGCGAGCCAGGCAGCGATATTGCTCTTGACCAGGTTTGCACAGGCCAGGTATTTGGCCGCGTCGGTCTTCACCATGTTGCCGGGACTGTGGTCCATCGCCACGACCACATAGCCCTTGGTCGTGAGCTGCGCGGCGAGAAAATCATAATCGCTGCGCGACATGGACGTACCCACGCCGAGGATGAAGGCATCAGCCGCAGCCGGAATCGTCGCCGGATAGTGAACCCGTACCGAGCAGGCGCTGCCCGGGTCGCGGTCGGTGTAGGCCGCGAATGCGGCAGGAGCAGCCAGCAGCAGGCTGCACAGTGCGAGCAGTGACGGAAGATTGAATCTGCGCATTGGATAGTCCCCCAGAAGTTGGCGCGAAGTCGCGCACCCGGAAGACTAACCCCATGCACCCGGCGGTACTTGCTCAGGCGCGGCAATCACCTTGTCGAAACGCGACAGAAAAGGTGCCGGATTTATTTTTCCTGGCGAACGCCCCGCCTACTTCAGCAGCCAGGAAAGTACCTGTTTCTTGTCATTGAAATAGAAGAGCCGACCCTCTATCTCATCAACCTCATACTCCGGTTCCTTGTCGTTCAGCAGGACCTGCTTGCCGGGCTCTCCGGTGGCGAGGCTGATCGCCAGCAGTCCCGGGCCGCTCTCCTTGCCTTCATTGAGGGTGGTAAGCACGTAAGCCCATTCGCGCATCTGCTTGCTGGCGCTGAAACGCTTTGATGCCATGTTCGCGAGATTGCCGTAGTTGGAGTCGTTCATGGCACTCGCCGTATAAGCACTGCCGCCGGCCGCCACGTTGTACATGGAACCGGTCGCCGCCACGAGCGTCAGGGTGGACATCGCTGCCAACGCAAAGCCGGAACTGCCGGGCGCCGGATAGGAGGTGGACCAGCGAATGGCGGACTGCGCCGGATCAAACATCAGCAGGTGCTGGCGGCCGGCCACCACCAGCGTGTTGTCCTGACGCGGCAGCAGCGCCACCGGCACATCCAGCCGGCTCTCGCCGCCACCGAGGCTCTTTGCCGCCCCGGCCAACCCACCGGTCATGAACCCCGACAGGGCCCCGATGCCGCGAGCGGCAATCTCTCCCCCGCTGATCTTGCGCTTGAACTCTATCGGCACCGCGAACTTCTCCACGGCCTTGTCACGACTCGCCGTATCCAGACCGATCACACGATGACCGTCAGTGAACACCACGGCATTCTGGGCAGCGACGAATACCAGGTTGGTAATGCCGTCATCGGCATCCTTGTAGACCCAGCGCTTGGCGCCAGTGGCCTTGTCCAGCGCCGCCACGCCGAGTGGCGTGTCGAGCGCATAGGCCTTCTTGCCGATGTCGTAGAAATTTCCGCCCAGGCGCACGTACAGCGCGTCGTCTACCGGCAGGATCTGGGCAACACGGCCGGAGAAGATACCGTCGCTCTTCCAGCGCACTGCACCGCTCGCCTTGTCGATGGCATAGACCACGGCACCCTTGGCCGAGGCGTACACCGTATCGGCATCGATGATCGGTGCGGCATAGGCCTTCTTCAGCGACTTGTCCGCAGAATCGAACTCCACGTTCCACTTGATCGCACCGGTCTTGTAATCAACGGCCATCAGGCCCGTGAATGGCACATACATGACGTCACCTTCGAACACCGGGTTCTGGTGACCACTGAGATCCATCTGCACGGTAAAGATGGCACCACGCTCGTCGGGGTAGAGCGGCGGCCCGCCGAAATTGCCGCTGTACTGCGTGCGCCACAACTGCTTGCCGGTCTGGAGTTCATAACCGGTCATCTGGATGCCGCTCTCGCCATAGATCTGGGCGAAACTGACGACGATGTTGCCGGCTGCATGGGGATAGAGCCCTATGCTGTGACCGTTCTCGGGTTCAGTCCTGAAAACATCCTTGCCGGTACCCTGGTCGATACCGGTGGCAGTGACCTTCGAGCCGATCATGCCGGAGAAATTGTTGACCACCAGCAGCGCGGTGCCTTCGATCTCGCGCACGTTGTACGGCAGGGTGTTTTTGAGGTCATCGCGCTGCCAGAGCACCTGCCCGGTGGCGCCATCGATGCACTGGAGCGCATCCTCGGTACCGACCAGCAGCAGCCCGAGATCGGTCAGACGGTGCCACTTCGGCTTGCCAGGAAGGCTCTGCGTCCAGGCCACCTCGACCGCAAAGGCAGCCGAGCCAATAAACAACAGGGACATCGCTGCCAAGGCAGCAAGGCGTCGGTAAAACTGCATCGTAGTCTCCGTCAGGGCCTGAACTGGCCACCCGATTGCGTGGCTGCACGTAGTCTAGACGGAAGTGATGCCGGGAGTCAGCCCTGTGGCGGTGCAACTCCACGGTCAGCGTATGCCGCGACTACAGTGGGGAACTGGCAGGCTACCGTGTGGCTGACAACCTAGCATTGCCCGGCTGGGCCGATGGCCGTCAGCCCTGTTTCTCAACAAATTGACAGGTTTTTCGCGGTCGGATTCCTTGCCCATCCACAGGCCAACGCGTAGGCTTCTTCCATGTCCATGCTGACCATCAAGCAGATGTCCTGGGCCGAGAAACTGCAGACCATGGAGCAGTTGTGGGAATCCTTGAGCCGGGACGAAGATCGGCTGGAATCGCCCGACTGGCACGCTGATGCTCTGGAGGAAACCCGGCAGACCTATGACGCGGGTTGCGAACAGCCAGTCGATTGGGAAGCAGCGAAGCAAGAGTTGCGCAAGCGCAGTGAATGAAACTGCGGATACTCCCATCCGCGCTAACGGACCTCACCAGAGGCAGAATGTTTTACACGAGACTTGATCAAGACCTCGGTGAATACTTTCTGGACTCCATCTTCGGTGACATCGATTCGCTGGCACACCATGCCGGCAGAATCCATCGAAGACAGCCCGCGCACTGAAGTGACGTCATTGATCAGCTTGCGCGCCCGGAGAGATTCGAACTCCCGACCCTCAGGTTCGAAGCCTGATGCTCTATCCAGCTGAGCTACGGGCGCTGCAATTTCGTGTCGCGGGAAAAAAGTTCGCGCCTGAAGGCGCTCCTACTTTCTTGCCGCCATCATCTTCATGAAGCCACCGAAGGCCTCGCCGTAGGCGGCCAGCACGGGGCCGCAGTCCGGGTGGGCTTCTATGGCCTTCCACCAGGTCGCGAGACGGCCACTGTCGGTGGGGTCCACGATGCCGAAGTTACCGGTGGCGAGCATGACCTTCATCATGCGGGTGCTGGTGCTGAGTGCGCAGTCGCCCAGCGTGGGCGTGGCGCCGACGCAGAACGGGCCGCTGGACATGGCGTGCTCGGCATAGCCGAAGGTCTTGATGATCTCGGCGGCCGCCTTCTCGACGACGGCGGCATCCCGGGTGGCGGGATTGACCTGCCGGAACAGCGGGCTCACGGCGTTGGCGATGTAGAGATCCACGATGCGCGCGATGAGCCGGGAGCGGGCCCGGTCGATGGGGTCCTTGGGCAGGCCCGGCTTCTGGGGATACACGTCTTCCAGGTAGTCGCAGATGATCGTGGACTCGCCGATGCCCTGCCCGTTCACGTCCAGCGTCGGCATCTTGCCGATCGGATTCAGCTTGAGGTACTCGGGGCTCTTGATGCCGCCGGGGGCCTCCATCAGGGGCAGGTCCACGCCCTTGATCTTCGCGTACATGACGACACGGGCGACGTAGGGCGAGGCGATGGCGCCGTAGAGCTTCATGGTTCTGTTCCTTGCTTTAAGCGTTGATCAATTCAGGGCGGAGATGTCGAAATCGCGGACGACCCCGTCCGCGCGGAAGATCTTGAGCAGTATGGCGACGCGCATCCACATGCCGTTGCGCTCCTGCCGCCAGTAGACGGCGCGCGGGTCGTCGTCCACGGCCGGCGCGATCTCCGGGCCGCGGGGCAGCGGGTGCATGATCACCGCCGTTTTCTTCATGCGCTGGAGGTTCTCCGGCGTGATGCTGTAGTCGGCGTAG
>JAUPLK010000020.1:4510-11638 GCA_030836925.1 Pseudomonadota bacterium | reverse complement strand
TATTGGCTAGACCCGCAATTGACGCAACTCCCGGGATGTTTCGGAAGCTGCCCAGATCTCTTCAAAAAGCGTCAGGTAGCGGCGGGCCACGGCAGGTTCATGGGTGTCTGCGATGCCTTCCCAGCGCCGGTTGTTGACGCGATAGAGCAGTGCAATGTCATCAGCCAGCAGAAATGCTTCGCGATGTCCCGCGTAGTCGTCATGCAGGTTACGGAATTCGATGTAGGTATCGAGTCGCCGCCCGAGGCCAACCAGCCGGTTGCCGTTGCGCACGGTGCGTGTTGGCTCCGAGATGAGCACACGAACCCGGGCACAGCGCTTGGCGAGGACCAGTCGCTTGACGATGCCGAGGAACTTTTCGTGGTCATAAAGCCCTGGTTCCAGGTCCGGGGTCAGGATCGACAGGCCGCGTTGCGCGATGGCCGCGACTTCGCTCGCCGCTGCCCGGGTGTCCTCAAAGGTGGTGAGAACCCAGCGGTGTCCGCGTGTCTTTTCCGTATGCATACCGGCATTGTAGAGACGCCATCGGGCGCAAAGTGCCAACCGCGTCACAGTTGCGGTGGCCTGAACGCTGCGGGTCAGGGCTCGCTGTCGGCAGCCTGACGGGCCAGCCGCGCTGCATCGCCGGTATAGGCAGCGGGGGTGAGCGCAAGCAGGCGGGTACGCTCTGCGGTGGGCAGATCAACGGACTCCAGGAAACGCTGCATATCATCCCTGGCGATGCTCGATCCACGGGTGAGCGCTTTCAGTTGTTCGTAGGCATCGGCATGGCCAAAGCGACGCATCACGGTCTGGATGGCTTCACCGAGTACCTGCCAGCTGGCGTCGAGTTCGGCCTGCATGCTTGCAGCGTCTGGTTCGAGTTTACGCAGCCCGGTGAGCAGGGACTCCACAGCCAGCAGGGAATGGCCCGCGGCGACGCCCACGTTGCGCAATACCGTCGAATCACTCAGGTCGCGTTGCCAGCGTGAAACCGGCAGCTTGGCGCTGAAGTGCTTCAACAGGGCGTTGGCCATGCCGAGATTGCCCTCGGCATTTTCGAAGTCGATCGGATTCACCTTGTGCGGCATGGTGGAAGAGCCGACTTCGGTGTCGATCCGCCGCTGGCGGAAGTGGCCGATAGAGATATAGCCCCAGGCGTCACGACAAAGGTCGAGCAGGATCGTGTTGATGCGGGCGAGAACGTCGCAGTACTCGGCAATCCAGTCATGCGGTTCGATCTGCGTCGTGTACGGATTCCAGACCAGGCCCAGCGATTCGATGAAGCGGCGGGAAATCCCGGACCAGTCCGCGTCAGGGTAGGCCGCAAGATGGGCGTTGAAATTGCCCACCGCGCCATTGAGCTTGGCGAGCGGTTCGACGGCCCGCAGTTGTTTGAGCTGCCGCTTGAGGCGCCACGCCGAATTGGCGATTTCCTTGCCCATCGTGGTCGGACTGGCGGGCTGACCATGGGTGCGAGCCAGCATCGGCAGGCCCGCCATGTTGCGCGCCATGGTATCCAGCACGCCGACGACCTGTCGCAGTCGGGGCAGCAGCACATCGTCACGCCCGTGACGGAGCATCAGGGCATAGGCAACATTGTTGATGTCCTCGGAGGTGCAGGCAAAATGCAGGAACGGCTTGATGCGGCCCAATTCGGCATCATCGCCAAGGCGCTCCGCGATGAAGTACTCGACCGCCTTGACGTCGTGATTGGTGCGGCGCTCGATTTCCTTGATGCGACGGGCATCGTCGGGCGTGAAATTGCCGGCTATCCGGTCGAGCACCTGATTGACGACCGGTGACAGGGGGCCAAAGTCGGCAACCGCGCCTTCAGCTGCCAGAAACTGCACCCAGCGGACTTCTGTCAGGACACGGAAGCGTATCAGGCCGTACTCGCTGAAGATTTCCCGGAGGGAATCAGTCCTGGCGGAGTAACGGCCGTCGAGCGGTGAGAGGGCGGTGAGCGGATCGCGATCCATGCCAGACTGTGCAAAAAGCCCCTATAATTCGGCCGGGAAATCATACACCAACAGCAACCGGTTCCGCCTGCACTTTGTCGGCAGCGAGCTCCGGCAGGCAGGCGAGGAGAGACGGGTGACGGACGCGAAGCACCGCATTGAGCGCGACAGCATGGGCGAGCTGCAGGTTCCGGAGCTGGCTCTCTGGGGCGCGCAGACGCAACGTGCGGTCGACAATTTTCCGATCAGCGGTATTCCGATGCCGCGCGGGTTCATTCGTGCACTCGGCCTCATCAAGTGGGCGGCCGCTGGAGCCAATGCCGAGTTGGGGCTGCTGAAGAGTCGCCCGGCCATGGCCATCCAGGCTGCCGCACTTGAAGTCGCAGCCGGCAAGCACGATGAACATTTCCCCATCGATGTCTTTCAGACCGGCTCCGGCACCAGCTCGAACATGAACGCCAACGAGGTCATTGCCCGGCTGGCCACCAAGCGGCTCGGCACGGAAGTGCACCCCAACGATGACGTCAACATGGGCCAGAGCAGCAACGATGTCATTCCGACCGCCATTCATGTCAGCGCCGCACTCGGTGTTGCAGAGGAATTGCTGCCGGCGCTTGCGCATCTGCGCAAGGTCATGCTGAAGAAGGCGAAGGCAACCGATGGCGTGGTAAAGACCGGCCGCACGCATCTGATGGATGCGATGCCGGTACGCATGGGGCAGGAGCTCGGCGCCTGGGCGCAGCAGATCGCTAACGCTGAGGCGCGCCTCAAGGACTGCCTGCCGCGCCTCACGCGCCTGGCACAGGGTGGAACAGCGGTCGGCACCGGCATCAATGCCCATCCGAAGTTCGGCAAGAAGATTTCGGTGCTGCTGGCCGAACAAACTGGCGTCAGGTTCGATACCTCGAAGAATCTGTTCGAGTCGCTGAGCTGTCAGGACACCGCTGTCGAGTTGTCCGGACACCTGCGTACGCTGGCAGTTGCGCTGATGAAAATCGCCAACGATCTGCGCTGGATGAACAGCGGTCCGCTGGCCGGCCTGGGCGAGATTGCCCTGCCGGCCCTGCAGCCAGGCAGCAGCATCATGCCGGGCAAGGTCAACCCGGTGATCCCGGAGGCTGTGGCAATGGTGGCGGCGCAGGTCATCGGCAACGACACCACGGTGACCATCGCCGGCCAGTCCGGAAATTTCCAGCTCAATGTCATGCTGCCGGTTATTGCATACAACGTATTGCAGAGCGTTGACCTGCTGTCGAATGCGAGTCGCCTGCTGGCCGACAAGGCCATTGCCGGCTTCAAGGTCAACCATGACAAGCTGGCCGAGGCACTCGACCGCAATCCGATCCTGGTCACGGCCCTGAACCCGGTCATCGGCTACGAGCAGGGCGCGGCGATCGCGAAAAAGGCCTATGCAGAGCGTCGTCCGGTGCGGGAAGTGGCAGCTGAAAGCACCGACCTGTCGGCGCGGGAACTCGATCGCCTGCTGAATGCGAAGGATCTGACCCGCGGCGGCATCAAGTCCTGAGCGCATGCCATGAAGCGGCAGGACATACGCTCGATGGATACCCTGCTGGGCATCATGGCTGCGCTGCGCGATCCGGAAAAGGGCTGCCCATGGGATCGGGAGCAGGACTTTGGCTCCATTGCGCCGTACACGATCGAAGAGGCCTACGAAGTCGCCGATGCAATCGATCGGGATGATCTCGCTGAATTGCGTGACGAACTCGGCGACCTGCTCTTTCAGGTGGTCTTTCACGCCCAGATGGCCAGCGAACTCGGCGCCTTCAACTTTGGCGATGTCGTGCAGGCGATCAGCGAAAAGATGCTCCGGCGTCATCCGCATGTTTTCGGCGCGGAGCAGATCCTGACAGCCGGGGACCAGCATACTGCCTGGGAGAACATCAAGGCGGGCGAGCGTGCGGCTGGCGGTGACACGTCGGCAGTGGCTGGCATCGGGCAGGCGCTGCCAGCCCTCAGCCGGGCCAGCAAACTCGGCAAGCGTGCGGCGCGTGTGGGCTTTGACTGGCCGGAGATCGATGGCGTGATTGCCAAGATGCACGAGGAACTTGACGAGTTGCTTGCCGCCCGCACCACGGGCGCGCCGGCTGCGGTGGAAGAGGAAATCGGCGATCTGCTGTTCACGGCAGCCAACCTGGCACGCCACCTTCATGTTGATCCCGAGCATGCCTTGCGTGCAGCCAACCGGAAGTTCGAGCGGCGCTTCAGGGCCGTCGAGGCCTTGCTGAAGGAGGCAGGCTCCGACTGGAGCATGAAGAGTCCGGAGGAACTCGATCAGTTTTGGCAGACCATCAAGGCGGGCGAACGCGGGACATGAGCGAAGCCCGCCCGAGCATGGCCTGGTCACCCGACAGCTGGCGATCCTGCACCGTCGCCCAGATACCCGACTACGGCAATTCCGTCCGCAGCACGGCGGTGATGGAGGCGCTGGCACAATTGCCGCCGCTGGTGACCTCCTGGGAAGTTGAAGCGCTGCGCGAACAGATTGCACTCGCCCAGGCAGGCACGGCATTCATCCTGCAGGGCGGTGACTGCGCCGAGACGTTCGCGGATTGCAATTCGGCTGCGATCGTCACCAAGCTGAAGATACTGCTGCAGATGAGTGTAGCGATCATCTCGGGGATCAAGCTGCCGGTCGTGCGCATTGGCCGCATCGCCGGACAATATGCCAAGCCGCGTTCAGCAGACATGGAAGTCCGCGATGGTGTGTCGCTGCCGAGCTATCGCGGCGACATCATCAACCACAACGCCTTTACCGCCGATGATCGCGAGCCCGACCCCGAACTCATGCTGCGTGCCTACGAGCGTTCGGCACTCACGCTCAACTTCATACGCGCCTTGATCGATGGCGGATTTGCCGACCTCCATCATCCGGAGAACTGGGATCTGGACTGGGTCAGCCATTCGCCACTGGCCGACGAATACCATCGCATGGTGCAGACGGTTGCGGATGGGCTGGATTTCTTCGAGAGCCTGACCGGCAAGTCGATCGACCAGGCGCGACGGGTGGACTTCTATACGGCGCACGAAGGTCTGCATCTGCCCTACGAGCAGGCCCAGACCCGTTTTCTCGGGCACCGGCAGAAGTGGTACGACCTGACGACACACTTTCCGTGGATCGGCGCACGCACCAGCCAGCCCGGCAGCGCACACATCGAGTTCTTTCGTGGTGTCAGCAACCCGGTAGGCGTCAAGATCGGTGCCGACATGACGCCCGACTGGCTGCGCAGCCTGCTGCACAGCCTTAATCCTGACAATGAGCCGGGGCGGCTGACACTGATCCATCGTTTCGGTGCTGCGCGCATCCGCAGTCTGCTGCCGCCGTTGATCGAGATGGTAAAAAAGGAAGGCGCCCGGGTGCTGTGGGTCTGCGACCCGATGCACGGCAACACCGAGACGGCCAGCAACGGCCTGAAGACCCGGCGCTTCGAAAACATTCTCGATGAACTGGCCAGTGCCTTCGCGGTTCACCGGGACTGTGGCACCTGGCTGGGCGGCGTCCATCTGGAACTCACCGGTGAGCACGTCACCGAGTGTACCGGGGGCGCCCGCGGCCTGACGGATGCAGATCTGCGCCGGGACTACCGCAGCCAGGTCGATCCGCGCCTCAACTATGAGCAGGCCATGGAGGTGGCCATGCGCATCGCGCAGCACGGCAACAAGCGCGAAAAACGCTGAGTCATGGCGTAATGCCCATGGTGGCAGCACCGTCCGATCCGCCATTTGACAGCAAGGCCTTTCTGGCCTCGCTGACGCATCGTCCCGGGGTCTACCGGATGCTGTCTGCCGAAGAGACAGTCCTTTATGTCGGCAAGGCCAAGGATCTCAGAAAGCGCGTGTCCAGTTACTTCGGCAGCAAGGCGCATCTGCCGAAGACCCAGGCGCTGATGGCCCAGACCAGCCGTGTCGAGGTGACGGTGACCGGTACCGAGCACGAAGCACTGCTGCTGGAACACAACCTGATCAAGGAATACCGGCCGCGCTTCAACGTCATCCTGCGTGACGACAAGAGTTACCCGTGGATTCACGTCTCCACCGAGCAGGAGTTTCCGCGTTTCGAGTTGCATCGCGGAGGACGTCGCGGCCCCGGTCGCTTTCTTGGTCCCTGGCCATCGGCCAATACCGTGCGCGACAGCCTGATCCAGCTGCAGAAGCTGTTCCGGGTCCGCCAGTGCAGCGAATCCTTTTTCGCGAATCGCACGCGCCCGTGTCTGCAATACCAGATCCGGCGGTGTACCGCGCCCTGCGTGGGCCAGATCAGTGCCGCCGACTATCAGCGCGATGTCGCAGATGCGCTGCTGTTTCTGGAGGGCCGCAACGACAGCGTGCTCGCAAGCCTTGCATCGCGCATGGAGCAGGCCGCGTCCGCCCTGGATTACGAGCGTGCGGCACTGCTGCGCGACCAGGTTCAGCTGGTGCGCAAAATCCAGGCGGAGCAGGTGATCAATGCGCCGGGCATGACGGACGCCGACGTGCTCGGTGTGCAGATCGGGAACGGGCAAGCCTGCGTGGCAGTGCTCATGATCCGGGGCAGTCGAGTGCTTGGCAGCCGCAACTGGTTCCCGCGCGTTGCGCCCGGCACCGAGGGTGACGAGGTGATTTCAGCTTTCATTGCCCAGCACTACTTCCATGCGGTGCCGCCACCGGAAATTCTCGTACCGGTTCCGCTGATCGACCGCAACGTGTTGCAGGCTGCACTGGAGATCCGGGCGGGCAGCCGCTGCAGGGTCCGCGACCGGGTTCGTGGCACGCGCAGCCGCTGGCTGGAAATGGCGATGAACAACGCAGCGCAGGGGCTGAGCATGCGCCTGGCCAGCACGGCAACGCTGGGGGCCCAGTTCGAACAACTGACTGAAGCGCTGGCGCTGGATGAGCAACCGGCAAGGATCGAGTGTTTCGATATCAGTCATACCGCAGGCGAAGAAACCGTCGCTGCCTGTGTGGTGTTTGGTCCCGAAGGCCCGCTGAAATCGGACTATCGGCGCTTCAACATCAAGGGAATAGAGCCCGGCGACGACTATGCCGCGATTGCCCAGGCGGTGGAACGCCGCTATACGCGAGTACGAAACGGTGAGGCAGCAGTGCCCGGCCTGATTCTCATCGACGGCGGTTCCGGCCAGACTGACCGGGCCTCGCGCGTGCTTGAGGAACTGCAACTTGGCGACGTGCC
>JAUPLK010000020.1:0-4500 GCA_030836925.1 Pseudomonadota bacterium | reverse complement strand
GGACGGATTGAGCTGGCGGCGGATTCGCCCGCATTGCACCTGATACAGCAGATTCGTGATGAAGCGCACCGCTTTGCGGTTACAGGGCACCGGCAGCGTCGCGCGCAAACCCGCCGCACTTCCAGTCTCGAGGCCATTCCGGGCCTTGGACCACAGCGCCGTCGCGCCTTGTTGCGTGAGTTCGGCGGCTTGCAGGGCGTCCTGCAGGCCGGCGTCAGTGATCTGGCCCGGGTGCAGGGCATCAGCCGAACCCTTGCCCAGCGGATTTATGACCATCTGCATGGCGGAATGCCCTGAGCGCAGCGCTATTTCCGCAAGCGTTGAAGCCTGCGTCCCGGACGCGCGCTAGAATGCCGCTTGGGTTCCCGTATCAGCTATCCGCCCGGCCATGTACCCGCAGTTCAACACAGCAACGTCCCTGACCTGGTTTCGAATCGCGGCCATTCCGCTGGTCGTGCTGGTGTTCTACAGCCCGGTTGCATGGGCGCGGCCGGCGGCCGCCATGGTTTTCCTGCTTGCGGCGATCACCGACTGGCTGGATGGCTACGTCGCACGCCGGTTCCAGCAGACCTCGGCATTCGGCGCGTTCCTGGATCCGGTGGCGGACAAGATGATGGTCGCCACCGCACTGATCCTGCTGGTGCAATCGGATACGCGAAACCTCGTGGCGATACTCGCGGCAATCATCATCGGCCGCGAAATTGCGGTCTCTGCGCTGCGCGAGTGGATGGCGGAACTCGGTGCACGGCAGCGGGTGGCAGTGTCCGGTTATGGCAAGCTGAAGACCATCACCCAGATGACCGGCCTGTGCTGCATGATCTTCCATGAGCGGCTGCTGGGCCTGCCAATCTATGAAATCGGCGTGGTTTGCCTGGTTCTTGCCGCCGGTCTGACCATCTGGTCCATGATCGGTTACATCCGTGCCGCCTGGCCCTCAAAAGGGCAACATGACGAGGTTTCTTGACTCTGCGTGGTTCGCCGATACCATATGCACTCCTTGCGGGCGGGAATAGCTCAGTTGGTAGAGCGATACCTTGCCAAGGTATAGGTCGCCGGTTCGAGTCCGGTTTCCCGCTCCAATTCTTTCCTTGCTTTTCTGTATCCGGCTAGGTGGCAGAATGGTTATGCAGCGGCCTGCAAAGCCGCGTATGCCGGTTCGATTCCGACCCTAGCCTCCATCGGCATCTGCAAGAGTCTCCGTGCCGTGGTGGAGACGCTGAATCCGGGCATGACGGCGCACCGATACGTTAGACTTCGGGGCCTTTCGTCAGTATCCGCACCATGATTCAGTATCGCTGTCGGCATTCGCGAAGAAGGTTGTTTGCGGGTATCGCACTCGCGGCCTTCGTCGCTGCCTGTGGGTCGCCAGAGCCACCTTCTACCGATGTCCCTGCAGCCAGCCTCGTGGTCACCACCGTTTTACCTGTCAGCCACGAGCTTGACCGTTCTATTTCGGTTTCCGGTTCGGTCAGTGCCTGGCAGGAAATGTCGCTGGGCGTGGAACTGACCGGTATCCGAGCGACCGAGGTCCTGGTTGAAGTGGGCGACCGCGTACGTGCCGGCCAGTCGCTGCTCAAGCTCGACAACCGTACTCTCGATGTACAGTTCCGGCAGGCCGATGCCGGCGTCACCCAGGCGCAGGCTGCGCTGGAACTGGCCAGGGCCAATGCGGCCCGTGGCGATTCACTGGTGGAGCAGGGGCTCATTTCATCCAGCGACAGCGACAAGCTGCGCGCTGATCTGCGCAGTGCTGAAGCGCAACTCATCACCGCCCAGGCCGACCGCGACGCAGCCCGACTGCGGCTCGGATTCGCCACTTTGTCGGCGCCCGATGACGGGATCATCTCGGCCCGCTCGGTACAGCCGGGACAGGTGGTGTCGGCGGGCAGCGAACTGTTGCGGCTGATCCGCCGCGGCCGCCTCGAATGGCGGGCTGATCTTGCCGAAGCAGACCTGATCCGGGTCAAGCCCGGCGCGATCGTGGAACTCGGCGGACCCGCCGGCAGCGTGATCAAGGGACAGGTACGCGCCGTATCCCCGTCTGTCGATCCTGCGACACGCACCGGCCTCCTGTATGCCGATCTTCCGGAACCCGGTCCGTTGCGGGCCGGCATGTTTGCCGAGGGACGGATACTGCTCGGCACGGCAACCGCCAGCGTCGTGCCCCGTGAATCGGTCGTGTTCCGTGACGGCTTTGCCTACCTCTTCGTCCTCAAGGGAGTGGAAGGTGCCGAAACCCGCAGTGGCCTGCGACGGGTTGAGCAACGCCGCGTCGAGATCGGCAACAGGCAGGGTGAGATGACGGAGATTCTTTCCGGCCTGGCGCCCGGTGAGCGCGTCGTGCGTCGCGGTGCCGGCTTTCTCGGCAATGGCGATGTGGTCCGCGAAGTCAGCGACAGTGCGGACGGAGCAACCGGAAGGCCGCAATGAATGTCTCGCTCTGGGGCATCCGCAACCCGGCCGGAGCGGTCATCATTTTCGTCGCACTGTGCCTGGCGGGAATCTACGGCCTGCGCCAGCTGCCGATTGCCACGCTGCCCGATTTCACCGTACCGCAGATCACGGTAACGGTAACCCTTGCCGGTGCAACGCCGGGGCAGCTGGAGACGGATGTCACCCGTAAAGTTGAAGATGCGATTGCCAGCATCGCCAACATCGACAAGATCAATTCGACCATCACGGAAGGCAGCTCGAGAACCCGGATCCAGTTCATGCACGGCCACGACATGGCCCAGGCACTGGAAGATGTGCGCGATTCCGTCGACCGGATCCGCATTGATCTGCCACAGAGCATCGATGAGCCGGTCATCAGCAGGGTGAACACCATCGGCGGTGCCGTGCTCACCTACGCGGTGCGGGCCAAACACATGGCGCCGGACGAACTCAGCTGGTTTGTCGATGACACCGTTCGCAAGGCGCTGTTCGATGTGCCCGGGGTCGGACAGGTCACGCGCATCGGCGGTTTCGACCGCGAGATCCGCGTCGACCTGCGCCCGGACGCCCTGCAGGCCTATGGCCTGACCGCCGGCACGCTGTCGGACCAGTTGGCACGCATCCAGGTCGAGCAACCCGGCGGACGTACCGCCCTCGGTGGCAGCGAGCAGTCCGTGCGTACCGTCGCGACCGTGCGCAGTGCTGCAGAACTGGCCAACTACCCGCTGTCGCTGCCGGACGGCCGGGTGGTGCGGCTTTCTGCCGTCGCATCGGTTGAGGACAGCTTTGCAGAACCGAGGGATGCCGCACTGCTGAATGGCGAGCCGGTGGTCTCTTTTGCGGTACAGAGGGCGCGCAGCACCAGCGAGGTCGGCGTCGGACGCAAGATCCGCGAGCGCGTTGCCAGACTCGCCGCCGAGCATCCGGATGTCGAATTCATCGAGGTGGCCTCTACCGTGGAGCCAGCCGAGCAGTCCTACAATGCATCCGTCGCTATGTTGCTCGAAGGTGCGGTACTTGCCGTCATCGTGGTCTGGATCTTCCTGCGCGACTGGCGGGCCACATGGATCTGCGCGGTTGCCCTGCCGCTCTCGGTGATTCCCACCTTTGCAGTGATGCACTGGCTGGGTTTCAGCCTGAACCTGCTTTCGCTGCTGGCCTTCGCCGTCGTCATCGGCATTCTGGTCGACGATGCGATTGTCGAGGTGGAGAACATCAGCCGTCATCGCGCCATGGGCAAGCCGCCCCGGCAGGCCGCCATTGATGCGGCCGACGAAATCGGCATTGCGGTGATCGCAACATCGGCAACACTGGTGGCGGTATTCATTCCGGTGGCGATGATCGGCGGTGAAGTCGGTCTGTTTTTCCGCGAGTTCGGCTGGACGGCCGCGACTGCCGTACTCTGTTCATTGCTGGTTGCGCGACTGCTGACACCGATGCTGGCAGCCCGGTATATGCAGGCGGCTGCCGAAGCCGTCCCCGACGCAGGCTGGATGCCTGGCTATATCCGCTGGGTGGAAGCGGCTTTGCGCTATCGCGGGCGCACCCTGCTGCTCGCGCTTGCGACCTTCATGGGTTCTCTGGCCCTGGTGCCACTGATTCCGACGACCTTCCTGCCGCCCGGCAGTGGCACCCGTTCGGAGGTGCAGCTCGAATTGCCGCCAGGAGCCAGCCTCGCCGAGACTACCGCGATGGCCGAGCATGGTCGGCAGCTCGTCATGCAAGTACCGGAAGTTGAAAGCGTGTTCACGCGCATCGGTTCAGTCGCCGGTTCAGGCTACGAGGGTGGTTTCCTCGGCGACCTGCGCAAGGCCGGCCTGGTAATTTCGTTCAAGCCGGATCACGAGCGGAGCGTGCCCGAGCTGGAGAATGAACTGCGCAGGAAACTGAGCGACCTGCCCGGCGTGCGCGCCAGCCTGGTGAGCGTGGGGCCCGGCAAGCTGTTTGAAGTCGTACTGGCGGGCAACGATCCTGAAGTCTTGACGGGCGCTGCACGCGAGGTTGAGGCGGCGCTTCGCACGCTGCCCGGCCTGGGCAGCGTGTCATCCACCGCATCACTGCTGCAGC
>JAUPLK010000168.1 GCA_030836925.1 Pseudomonadota bacterium | reverse complement strand
ACCAGACCGGAAGAGGCGGCAGACAGCCGGGCGCGCAGCGCATTGCTCATCAATGCCTACAATGCCTTTGCGATCCAGGGCATCCTCGACGGCTACAGCCCTTCATCCAGGCTGGGACGCTACAGCTACTTCAAGCGGCGCGAATACCAGCTGATGGGTGAGCCGGTCACCCTCCATGAACTCGAATCCCGGCAACTGATGCCGCTGGGTGATCCGCGCATCCACTTCGCCATCGTCTGCGCATCGATTTCCTGTCCACGGCTTGCAAGCCGCGCCTATGTGCCGGACCAACTGGAGAAACAACTGGACGTCGCCGCACATTCGTTCATCAATGACAGCACGCGCAACCGCTACGACCTGCAGCGCAGGATCGCTTTCGTTTCGAGAATATTCGACTGGTACCGCGACGACTTCGCGGCGGCCTCCGGCTCGGTGCAGCGCTACATCGCCACCCATGTCAACGATCCGGCGGTGGCCGCACTGCTGGCCACCGACGGATTCGAACTGCGCTTCGTTCCCTATGACTGGGAACTCAACGGCACCCTCCCGCATCAAACAGGGCCATGACGAGGGCTGCACATGCTGATCCGCAAACCACCTGACATCAAATCCTCTGAAATCACGCCGGAGCGGTATTACTTCAATCGCCGAGAACTGCTGCGCTCGGCGGGCTTCGTCGGCGCCGGTGCGCTGCTGTCCGGGGCAACGGGCGCTGCCGACGAAGGCCCGGCAGGCCACCGGCGTCTGGGCAAGGTGGAGCGCTGGCCGGCCAGCCTCAAGACCACGCCGAATACCTTCGAGGAGGTCACCACCTACAACAACTTCTACGAGTTCGGCACCGGCAAGGCCGACCCCGCCGAAGCATCGGGCCGCTTCAGGCCAAAGCCTTGGAAAGTGCAGATCGACGGCGAGACCGAAGCCCCCGGCAGCTACGACTACGACACCATCGTCAAGGCGCACACACTGGAAGAACGGATCTATCGGCTCCGCTGCGTGGAAGCATGGTCGATGGTCGTGCCCTGGGTGGGCATCCCGCTGGCGTCAGTTCTCAAGCGCTACAAACCGACCTCGAAAGCCAGATACGTGGCCTTCGAAACCGTCGTGCGACCGGAAGAAATGCCCGGACAACGCAGCGGCGTGCTCGACTGGCCCTACGTCGAGGGACTGACGATCGCCGAAGCCATGCATCCCCTGACCCTGCTGGTGGTCGGCGTGTACGGTGTGGAACTGCCGGCCCAGAACGGTGCGCCGCTGCGTCTCATGGTGCCGTGGAAGTACGGCTTCAAGAGCATCAAGTCGATCGTCCGGATCAGCTTCACGGAGAAACGCCCACCCACCACCTGGTCGCTGTCGGGGCCGAATGAATACGGTTTCTATGCCAACGTGAACCCCAACGTGGATCATCCGCGCTGGAGCCAGGCCACCGAGCGGCGCGTATCCTCGGGTCTTGGCAGCCTGTTGGCCGCCCGACAGGACACCCTGATGTTCAACGGTTACGCAGACCAGGTGGCGTCGCTGTATACGGGTCTCGATCTGGTCAAGAATTTCTGAGTGGTGGTCAGCACGCGGCAGATCAGACTGGCTGGCAAGCCGCTGCTGCATCTGGCCTGCAGCCTGCCGCTGGTCCTGCTGATCCTGTCCATCGCCGAGATCGGTGGGCTGCGGCTGGGACCCAATCCACAACTCTACATACGCGATGTGCTCGGCGAGTGGGGATTGCGGCTGTTGCTTGTGACCCTGGCCATCACGCCGTTGCGACGCCTGATCGGCAAGCCCTGGCCGCTGCTGTTCCGGCGCCTGCTGGGACTCTGGGCCTTTGCCTATCTGGCGCTGCACTTCGTGACGTATTTCTTTCTGGACCGGTCGCTCGAACTGGCCCTCATCATCGAGGATATTCTCAAGCGACCCTATATCACCCTGGGCATGACCGCATTCATGCTGATGATACCGCTGGCGATCACCTCGACCGCCGGGTGGCAACGACGGCTGGGTGGACGCTGGTTGCAACTGCACAGGCTCATCTATCCGATAGCCGTTCTCGGCTGCTGGCACTTCTACTGGCTGGTCAAGAAAGACCTGCGCGAACCGCTGGTCTATTGCGGCCTGCTGGCCATACTGCTGGTGGCCCGGATCTGGTGGGCGCGTGCCGACAAGACACGCGCCGCCTGATGTTCCGGCCTATAGCGCGTTGTCGCCACTCTCGCCGGTACGAATACGCAGTACGTGGTGCAGGTCGGTCACGAAAATCTTGCCATCTCCCACCTTGCCGGTACGCGCAGCAGCCGTAATCGCCTCGACCACGCGCTCGACGAGGTCATCGGCAACCGCAACCTCGATTTTCGACTTGGGGAGAAAATCGACGACGTACTCGGCGCCACGATAAAGCTCGGTATGCCCGCGCTGGCGGCCAAACCCCTTGACCTCGGTAACCGTCATGCCGTTTACGCCAACCTCGGAGAGCGCATTGCGCACATCGTCGAGGCGGAAGGGTTTGATGATCGCAGTGATCAGTTTCATGCTGTGAATCCCGCTACTGAACCGGTTGAGGTCGAATGCCGCGGGGCAATTCTAGCCCGAATCAGGCCTGCCGTTGACGAGCGCCGCGCAGCCGCTATTGCCGGTTCACCCAGCGCAACAGGGCGTTCTGCGCCTCCTGGCCACCACCCCAGGTGGCCTTGGGCTGGTTGGCGATCGCCACCACCACATACTCGGCCCCGGACTGGCTGCGCACATAGCCGGCGATGGAGGTCACCCCGTTGAGAGTACCGGTCTTGAGGTGCATCTGGCCGGCCAGCGAATCATCCTCGAAACGGCGCCGGGTTGTGCCGTCCAGGCCGGCCAGCGACAGCGACGCCTGGAATTCGGCAGCGTAGGGGCTGCTGCGGGCCGCCAGCAGCAGACGCCCGAGACTGCTGGCCGCGATGCGATTATCGCGCGACAGGCCCGCACCATTGCCGATCTGGAGTTCGGGAAAATTGAGGCCCCGGCGGGACAGCGCGTCCTCCAGCACCTGCCGGCCCTTGGCAAGCGTACCGGGGGGTCCGAGCTTTTCAGCGCCAAGGGTCAGGAAGATTTGCCGCGTCATGACGTTGTTGCTGAACTTGTTGACCGGCCGGATCAGCTCAGCAAGCGGTGGTGACTTGAAACTCAGCAAGGGGGTCTTGCCTGCCGGCACCGGACCGAGGCGCAGCTGCCCCCTGATACTGCCACCCTGCTCCTCCCACAGCCCGCGAAACGTCGCATAGGCGTAAGCAGGGCCATCCAGAAGCGAGCGCAGCAACTGGTATTCGGAGCAGTTGTTCGCCAGTTTTCCCGAGAAAATCACCCGCGGCCGTTCCGCCTCACGACTCACATCCATGCTGATGTGGCTGCCGCGTGAGCTGCACCCGCCGCTGAACAGGGTCATCTGGTTGTCGATCTCGACGCCAGCGAGCACCGGATCACTCAGGATCCGGATGGTGCGCCGCACGGGGTCCGGACGAAAACTGAAGTTCACCGACTGGAAGTTGATCAGCAATGCATCGGGCAGGACGTTGTAGGCACGGTATTCCTGCCCGTCGAAGGCGCCGGGATCCAGCTCCTCCCGTGCAAACCAGCTGTTGTCGATGACCAGGTCGCCATTGATGTGCTGCACACCGTTGCTGCGCAGTTCGCGCTGCAGGAGCCACAGGCGCTCGGTGAGCAGGTACGGATCACCGTAACCCTTGAGCAGCAGGTCACCGTCGAGCACGCCGTCCTTCAGCGGGCCATCGGCGTATGCCTCGGTCCGCCATTGATAGGTGGGCCCGAGTTCCTCGAGCGCCACCCAGGTGGTCAGCAGCTTGATCGCCGAGGCCGGATTGCGCGGCACATTCTCGTTGTAGGCCAGCAGCGGTACCGCACTGCCGACCTTCTGCACAAAGGCACTGAAAGACGCCGGCGGCAGCTTGTGGCGGGCGAGCACCTGGTTCACGGTTTCGGGCAACTCGTTCAGCTGTGCCTGCGCCGGAAGCACCGGATAAAGCAGCAATGCAGCGACAAGGAGGCGCATCCGTTGCATATCTCAGCTGCCTCGGGCCGGACGCTTGATCTGCAGTGTGCGCATCCGGTCAGTCAAGGTAGTCGGCCGCATGCCCAGACGATCGGCCGCGCCATTCTTGCCGGAAATCTTCCAGTTGGCCGCCCTGAGTGCGGCGATCAGGTTGGCACGCTGTTGCTCACGCATTTGCGCCTCGGTCAGGAAGGTTACGGCAGGCGGCGGCTGCGCGGCCCCGGCTGCAGTCTCGTCGATTACCGGCAGCGCACTGACTGCCGGCTGTGCGGCCAAAGGCGCAGCCGCACCGGCTTCCGGCAGCGACAGGTCAAGCCGCAGTGCCCCGCCGCGGGAGAGAATCACCGCACGTTCGATCACGTTCTTGAGTTCGCGCACATTGCCGGGCCAGTCGTAGCGGCGCAGCGCCTCAACCTGTCCCTGCGTGAGCACGGGTGTGGGGCGGCCGAATTCCCGGCAGACCTGGTCGAGGAAGTGCACGGCAAGCTGGATGACATCGTCGGCCCGGCGCCGCAACGGCGGCACCTGAACCGGAAACACACTGAGGCGGTAATAAAGATCCTCGCGAAACTGGCCGGCTTCGACCGCTTTCTCCAGA
>JAUPLK010000167.1 GCA_030836925.1 Pseudomonadota bacterium | reverse complement strand
TCGCCGTCCAGAACCTGCTCAGGCAGGCAGGCTTCGAATCGATTGCCACCCATTGCGATCTGGCCGGACAGCCCCGGGTCACCGAAGGCCGGCTGCCCCCTGAATCATGAGCGATTCACTGCGTTACGCCCGGCATATCGCCCTGCCCCGCTTCGGCATCGAGGGCCAGGAGCGGCTCAGGCAGTCCAGCGCCCTGATCGTCGGGCTCGGCGGACTGGGCTCGGTCGCCAGTCTGTATCTGGCCAACGCGGGCATCGGCCATCTGCTGATCAATGATTTCGATCGCGTCGATGCCAGCAACCTGCCGCGCCAGCTGCTGTTTCGCGCCGCGGATACCGGTGCCTTCAAAACCGATGCCACGGCAGCACACCTGCGCGAGGTGAATCCGGCGGTACAGGTGCGCACGCTCAACGGGCAGCTGGATGCGAATGCGCTGCAGGCGGCAGCACAGGACTGCGATCTGGTGCTCGACTGCAGCGACAACTTCCGCACGCGACTGCTCATCAATGCGGCCTGCGTGGCCACGCGCAAGCCGCTGGTCAGCGGAGCGGCAATCCGTTTCGAAGGGCAGGTCGCCGTGTTTCCCAACCAGGGCACCGGACCCTGTTACCGCTGCCTGTACTCCGACGAGGACGAGAACTTCGCAAGCTGCGCCGGCCAGGGAATACTGGCACCGGTCGCAGGCCTCATCGGCACCATGCTGGCCACCGAAGCGCTGAAACTGCTACTCGGACTCGACTCGGGGATACCCGGGCCGGGCCTGCGCAATCGCCTGTGGGTGTACGACGGTCTCAGCAGCACAACGCGCAGCGTGGCGATCCGGCGCAAACCGGATTGCCCGGTCTGCAGCAAGGCCTGATCACGGCGCCTACTGCGGGTCGTAACCCAGATTGGCCGACAGCCAGCGTTCGACCGTCGCCACTGCCATGCCCTTGCGCTGCGCGTAGTCCTCAACCTGATCGCGGTCGATGCGGCCGACGGCAAAATATCGCGACTCGGGGTGCGCGAAATAAAACCCGCTGACCGACGCCGCCGGCAGCATCACGAAAGACTCGGTGAGCTGCACGCCGATGTTTTTCTCCACATCAAGCAATCGCCACAGCGTCTCCTTCTCGGTGTGGTCCGGACAGGCCGGATACCCCGGCGCCGGCCTGATGCCGATGTACTTCTCGGCAATCAGCTGATCGTTGTCCAGCACTTCGTCCGATGCATAGCCCCAGTACTCCCGACGCACCCGGGCATGCAGATACTCGGCGCAGGCCTCGGCGAGGCGGTCGGCCATGGCCTTGAGGAGGATCGACGAATAGTCGTCATGGTCCCGCTCGAAGGCAGCGACATGCGACTCGATGCCGATGCCCGCTGTTACCGCGAAGGCACCGATGTAATCGCGGATGCCCGCATCGCGGGGGGCGATGAAATCAGCCAGGCAGGCATTCGGCTGATCCTCGTTGTGCGGCTTCTGCTGGCGGAGATGATGCAGCATCGCCAGCGGCTTCGAACGCTGCTCATCCGCGTACACGGCAATGTCATCGTCACCGATCCGGTTGGCCGGGAAGAGACCAAGTACGGCGCGGGCGGTAACCCACTTGCCGGCGATCATCTGCGCCAGCATCTTGCGCGCGTCCTGGTAAAAATCGCGCGCCGCCTCACCGAAGACCTCGTCGTCGAGGATGGCCGGGAAGGTGCCGCGAAACTCGTAGGCATTGAACAGCGGCATCCAGTCGATGTACGGGACGAGTTCCGTCAGGGGGATATCGTCAAACACGCGCACGCCGCTGAAAGCCGGCACCGCAGGCGTCCGTTCCCAGCTGACGGCCAGACGGTTGCGGCGGGCCTCTTCGATCGGCCGATGCGCCGCCGTTTCCGACTTGCGGCCATGCCGCTCGCGGCGTACGCGCGCGTCTTCCTTGACCTGGGCCACATAGGCCGCACGATCCGCGGCGCTGGCGAGCTTCTGTGCCACGCCGACTGCGCGCGACGCGTCCTTCACGTAAACCACCGGCCCCTCGTACTCGGGGTCGATGCGCACCGAGGTATGCGCTGGCGAAGTGGTGGCACCGCCGATCAGCAGCGGCAGAGTGAAGTTCTGCCGGCGCATCTCCCGGGCGACATTCACCATCTCCTCCAGCGAGGGCGTGATCAGTCCCGACAGGCCGATCATGTCGGCCTGCTCGCGGCGTGCCGTGTCGAGAATGCGTTCGCAGGGGACCATCACGCCGAGGTCGATGACCTCGAAGTTGTTGCACTGGAGCACCACGCCGACGATGTTCTTGCCGATGTCGTGCACATCACCCTTGACCGTCGCGAGCACGATCCGGCCCGCACGCTTGATGTCGCCGGACTGCGCGGCTTCGATGAATGGCACCAGGTGCGCAACGGCCTTCTTCATCACCCGTGCGGATTTGACCACCTGCGGCAGGAACATCTTGCCGGAACCGAACAGGTCGCCGACCACGTTCATGCCGTCCATCAGCGGGCCTTCGATCACGTCGAGCGGCCTGGCCGTCAGCAGCCGCGCCGCCTCGGTGTCCTCGATGATGAACTCATCGATACCCTTCACCAGCGCATGTGACAGCCGCTTGTTCGGCGGCCACTGCCGCCACTCCTGATCCGACTGCTTCGCAGCCGCCGCCCCGGTGCCGCGATAACGGCTGGCGATTTCCAGCAGCCGCTCGGTGGCATCCGGACGACGGTTCAGCAGCACATCCTCGGCGGCATCGCGCAGCTCCGGATCGATCTCCGCATAGATGCCGAGCTGGCCGGCATTGACGATGCCCATGTCGAGGCCGGCCTGGATGGCGTGGTACAGGAACACCGTGTGCATGGCCTCGCGCACCGGCTCATTGCCCCGGAACGAGAACGACACGTTGCTCACGCCGCCGCTGATCAGTGCATGCGGGAGTTTTGCGCGGATCTCGCGGCAGGCATCGAAGAACGCCACGCCGTAATCGTTGTGCTCCTCGATGCCCGTTGCCACCGCGAAGATGTTCGGATCGAAGATGATGTCCTCGGGCGGGAACCCGGCCTCCTCCACGAGCAAACGATAGCTGCGCGCACAGATCGCGAACTTGCGCTCCGCCGTCTCGGCCTGCCCCTGCTCATCGAAAGCCATGACCACCACGGCCGCGCCATGACGGCGGACTTCACGGGCCTGCTGCAGGAAGGCCGCCTCGCCTTCCTTGAGACTGATCGAGTTGACAACCGGTTTGCCCTGCACGCACTTGAGGCCGGTCTCGATCACGCTCCAGCGGGAGGAGTCGATCATCACCGGCACGCGCGCGATGTCGGGCTCGGTGGCGACGATCTTGAGGAAGCGGTCCATGGCCGCGACCGAATCCAGCATGCCCTCGTCCATGTTCACGTCGATGACCTGCGCGCCGTTCTCGACCTGCTGCCGGGCCACCACCAGCGCCGCGTTGTAGTCACCGGCGACGATGAGCTTGCGAAACTGCGCCGAGCCCGCCACGTTGGTGCGCTCGCCGACATTCACGAACAGCGAGTCCTCGCCGATGTTCAGCGGCTCCAGTCCCGACAGCCTGAGCTTCACCGGCAGCGACGGCACGGAACGCGGCGGGTGCAGCAGGACGGCAGCCCGGATCGCCGCGATGTGCGCGGGCGTGGTGCCGCAGCAGCCACCGACCATGTTGATCAACCCGGACGCGGCAAACTCACCGAGAATGCCGGCCATCGCCTGCGGCGTATCGTCATAGCCGCCGAAGGCATTCGGCAGCCCGGCATTCGGATGCACGCTCACGCGGGTATCGGTCAGACGCGAAAGCTCGTGCACGTGCGGCCGCAGGTCACTGGCACCGAGCGCGCAATTGAAGCCGATCAAGAAGGGCTTGATGTGTCGCACCGAGTTCCAGAAGGCCTCGGGCGTCTGTCCGGACAGCGTGCGCCCGGAGGCATCGGTGATCGTGCCGGAAATCATCACCGGCAGCCGGCAGCCCAGGGATTCACCCACCACGGCTATCGCATAGAGGGCGGCCTTGGCATTCAGCGTGTCGAAAATCGTCTCGACCAGGATGAAGTCGGCACCGCCCTCCAGCAGCGCGTGCGTCGCTTCGGTATAGGTCGCCACCAGTTCATCGAAACTGATGTTGCGCATGCCCGGATCGTTCACATCTGGCGAAATCGATGCGGTACGGCTGGTGGGCCCCAGCACACCGGCGACGAAGCGCGGCTGGCCGGTCCCGGCAGCGACCTCGTCGGCCACCTGCCGTGCCAGCTGCGCACCGGCGAAATTCAGTTCGCGCACGAAGGCCTGCAGGCCATAGTCGGCCAGCGAGGGCGCGCTGGAATTGAAGGTATTGGTCTCGATGACGTCGGCACCGGCGAGCAGGAACTCGCGGTGAATGCCGCTGATGACATCGGGGCGGGTCAGGTTGAGCAGGTCGTGATTGCCCCTGAGATCGCTCGGCCAGTCGGCAAAACGCGTGCCGCGATAGTCCGCCTCGCTCAGGCGGTGGTTCTGCACCATGGTGCCCATCGCACCGTCGAGGATGACGATGCGCTCACCAAGCAGGGCTTCGAGCCTGGCGAAGTGCGGCCGGATCATGGGCGCAGCCCCAGCGCGGAGCAGATCTCAAGGCTCAGCTCGGCCCGGTTCAGGGTATAGAAATGAAACTCGTCGA